>NZ_JAIVPF010000041.1:0-64577 GCF_053528595.1 Leucobacter sp.
CGCTTCGCGGCCCATCTCGGTGGGGCTTAGCACATATCTCAGCACATGGCACGAAAATGACCCCCAACCCGGTGATCTAAACCCCAGGTCAGAGGCCATTTTCTGTTCGTGCGCGAGGGGGGACTTGAACCCCCACGCCCTTGCGGGCACTGGCACCTGAAGCCAGCGCGTCTGCCAATTCCGCCACTCGCGCGAGTCGCCATCCGGCACCGGAGCACCAGACAACTCCACAAGCTTAGCAGCACCGGAGCCCTCACACCAAAGCGGGCTACACTGCTGGCTAAACTAAAGCCATAGCGGTGTGCCGACATCGGCGTGCGCGCCGCAGGGACGACGGACCGAGCAGGAAGGGAGGAGCGGGACATGGGCATTCTGGACAGCGTCGAGCGCGGGCTCGAGCGCGCCGTCAACGGCGCCTTCGCCCGCACCTTCCGCTCCGGCGTGCAACCCGTCGAGATCGCCTCGGCGCTGAAGCGCGAGCTCGACATCGGCGCCGTCATCGTCGACCGCGACCGGGTGCTCGCTCCCAATCGCTTCACGGTGCGGGTGGCCCCCAAGGACGCGGATCGCCTGCGCGGGCTCGGCGAGACCCTGGAGCAGGAGCTGCGCGGCGTCGTGGTGAAGCACGCGAAGCGCCAGAACTACCAGCTGCTGGGCGATCCCGACGTCGAGATCCGGCCCGACGAATCGCTCACGGTCGGCGTGCTCGAGATCGACTCCTCGCGCGTCGAGGGCGCGGTCGACTGGATCGCGGTGCTCGACGTCGACGGCACTCGCCACGAGCTGCGCCGCGGCACCACCACGGTGGGACGCGGCAGCGACTGCGGCATCCGCATCACCGACAACGCGGCCTCCCGCAAGCACCTCGAGATCATCTGGGACGGCGGGGCCGGCATCGCCCGCGACCTCGGCTCGACCAACGGATCCAAGATCAACGGCGAGCGCTTCCGCGAGGCCGCGCTCGCGCCGGGCATCGTCATCACCATCGGGCAGACCGCGCTCCGCTTCCAACTCGTGCCCGGGCGCAGCCGCACCCAGCAGCCCCCCGCGGCACCCAGCAGGCCCAGCACACCACCGACACGCGCCTACCCGGCGCAGACCTCGATGCCCGGGGATCCTCCGGGCATCGACCAGGACTTCTGGAGGGGGCTGTGAGCGAACTCACCCTGCTCATCCTGCGCATCGGATTCCTTCTGCTGCTCTGGTTCTTCATCTTCGGGATCGTCTACGCGCTGCGCAGCGACCTCTTCGGCGCTCCCGTGCGGCGTCTGCGGGGCGGCGAAGCCGGATCCGCGCCGCCCGCGGCGCCGCAGGTCTCGGCCGTGGTCTCCGCTCCGAGCGCCCCGGCACAGCAGCCGGGGCCCGCGATCACCCCGAGCGGCGGGGCGCTCCCCTCCGCGGGAAGCGCTCTCCCCTCGGCCGGAGGCGCGGGAGCGGTCCGCCACCTCGTCATCACCTCCGGCGTCGCCGACGGCACCTCGATCAACCTCGACGACGACCTCATCACCATCGGGCGCAGCAGCGACTCCACGCTCGTCATCGTCGACGACTACACCTCCACCTACCACGCGCGCCTCTCCCGCAGCGGCGAGCAGTGGATCCTCACCGACCTCGACTCGACCAACGGCACCCGCGTCGACGGCGAGCGCATCTCGAAACCGACTCCGGTTCCGCCGTACACGCCCGTCACCATCGGCACGACCACCTTCGAGTTGAGGCCCTGAGCGTGCGGGTGCGGTACGACAGCGCCATCGGCTCCCACGTCGGCATGGTGCGCTCGAACAATCAGGATTCGGGCTTCGCCGGCGACCACCTCTTCCTCGTCGCCGACGGCATGGGCGGGCACGCGGGCGGCGACGTCGCCTCCGCGATCGCCGCCAAGGAGATGGCGGCGCTCGACGTACCGCCGATGAGCAGCCCCGAGGCCACCACCAACACGCTGCGCACGGCGATCCTCGAGACCAACGCGAAGCTGCGCGCCGTCGTCAAGGATCGCCCGGAGCTCGCGGGTCTCGGCACCACCTTCACCGGCTTCATCCCGGTCGGCGACCGGCTCGCGCTCGCCCACATCGGCGACTCGCGCCTCTATCTGCTCCGCGACAACCACCTGCAGCAGATCACCAAGGATCACACCTTCGTGCAGCGCCTCGTCGACAGCGGCAAGATCACCGAGGAGGAGGCGAAGACCCACCCGCGGCGCTCGGTGCTGATGCGCGTGCTGGGCGACGTCGACTCCTCGCCGCAAGTCGACACCGACGTGCTCGACACCCGGCCGGGCGACGTCTGGCTGCTCTGCTCCGACGGCCTGTGCGGGTACGTCGAGGACCACGACATCGAGAAGATCCTGCGCCGCCGCACCTCGCTGCAGGGCGCCGTCGACGCGCTCATCGACAAGAGCCTCGCCCACGGCGCGCCCGACAACGTCACGGTCGTGCTCGTGGAGACGGAGCTCGCCCCCGAGGCCGATCCGCACACCACGAGCGAACTGCCGGAGCCGAACCGCCGCTTCGCCGGCTCGGCCGCCACGACCCCGGACCTGCGCGACGGCGACACCTCGACCGCCCGCACCCGGCTCATGGGCCGCCGCCGGCTGGTGCGCCGCCCGCCGGTGGTCGCGGAGAGCCAGTTCGAGCCCCGCGTCGACGAGTACCTGGCCGAGCTGATCGCCGAGACGCGGCGCCGCAACCGCCGCCGCCGCCTGCTGTGGGCGCTCGGCGTCGTCGCCGTGCTGCTCGCGATCGGCGGCGCCCTGCTCTTCGGCTACCAGTGGACGCAGAGCCGCTACTTCGTGGGCACCGACGGCGAGACCGTCATCATCTACCGCGGGGTGCAGCAGAACATCGGCTCCATCTCGCTGCACTCGGTCGCCGAAGACACCGAGATCCCGCTCTCCGAGCTCGACGGGCTCGAGCAGCGCCAGGTGAAGCGCACCCTCGGCGCCGGCTCGCTCGAGGAGGCGCGCGAGATCGTGCTGCGACTGGGGGTGCACGATGAGTAGCCCCCAGAACGGCGACGCCCGCACCTTCGACAAGACCCGCACCAGCGAGACGGTGCTGCAGCGCATCACCGCGCTGCGCGCACCCCGCAAGCTGCTGGGGCTCGAGCTGTCGCTGCTGCTCTTCGCGATCGCGGTGGGCATCGCCGCGGTCGTCATCATCGACCTGACCGTCGTGGGCGAGCCCACGACCGAGCTGGCGCCGACGGGCGCGCTGTTCGTCATCGCCCTGTTCGCGCTGCACATCACGATCCGGCGCATCACCCCCGACGGCGACCCGCTGATCATGCCGATCGCGACGTTCCTCAACGTCATCGGCATCGCCATGATCTACCGCATCGATCTCGCCCAGGAGCTCTCGGGCTGGGATGCGTGGGCGGTGCGGCAGCTGGTGTGGTCGTCGATCGCGGTGTTCGCGGCGATCGTCGTGCTGCTCGTGATCCGCAATCACATGGTGCTGTTCCGATACACGTACCTCACCGGCCTCGGCGCGGTGGTGCTCCTGCTGCTGCCGATGCTCCCGGGCATCGGCCAGACCATCAACGGCGCCCGCGTCTGGATCCACATCGGCGGCTTCTCGTTCCAGCCGGGCGAGATCGCGAAGATCCTGCTCGCGATCTTCTTCGCCGGCTACCTGGTGCGCAACCGCGACTCGCTCGCGATGGTGGGCAAGAAGATCCTCGGCATCCGGTTCCCGCGCGCCCGGGATCTCGGGCCGCTGCTCGTGTTCTGGCTCGCTGCGATGTCGGTGCTCGTCTTCCAGCGCGACCTCGGCACCTCCCTGCTGTACTTCGGGCTGTTCCTGTCGATGCTGTACCTCGCGACGGGGCGCATCGGCTGGATCATCCTGGGCGTCGGGCTGTTCCTCGTGGGCGGGCTCGTGGCGAGCCAGACCCTCGCCTACGTCAACGTGCGCTTCGCGAACTGGCTCGATCCCTTCGCCGATCCGCACGGCGGCAGCTACCAGATGGTGCAGGGTCTGTTCGGCATGGCCAACGGCGGCATGACGGGCACGGGCCTCGGCCAGGGCTACCCGGCCGACACCCCCGAGTCGCGCAGCGACTACATCTTCGCGAGCCTCGGCGAGGAGCTCGGCCTCATCGGGCTGTTCGTGATCCTCGCCGCCTACCTGCTGCTCGTGGGCCGCGGCCTGCGCATCGGCTTCGCGGGGCAGGACGACTTCGGCAAGCTCCTCGCCTCGGGCCTCGCCTTCGCCATCGCTCTGCAGGTGTTCATCGTGGTCGGCGGCGTGACCCGCGTGATCCCGCTCACCGGCCTCACCGCGCCCTTCCTCGCCGCGGGCGGCTCCTCCCTCGTCTCGAACTGGATCATCATCGCCCTGCTCATCCTGCTCTCCAACTCGGTGCGCAATCGACCGAAGCTGGTGATCCGCACATGAACAAGCAGCTGAAGTTCCTCACGCGCACCGTGTTCGCGATGTTCCTGGTGCTCTTCTTCGCCGTCACGATGATCCAGTTCGTGTCGGCGGACGACCTGCGCGCCAACGAGCTGAACGGCCGCACGGTGAAGAACGGCTACAAGGTGGAGCGCGGATCGATCCTCGTCGACGGGGATCCGGTGGCGTACTCCACCCCCACGGGCGACTCGTTCCGCTTCGTGCGGCAGTACTCGGACGGCCCGCTCTACGCGCCCATCACCGGCTACTTCTCGCACACGCAGGGCATGACCGGGCTCGAGGCCGCCATGAACCAGGACCTCTCGGGCATCGGCAACGCGCAGTTCTTCACCCGCATCATGAACACGCTCAACGGCGTCGCGCCCCAGGGCAGCTCGGTGCAGACCACGATCGACCCCGCGGCGCAGGCGGCTGCGGCGGAGGCGATGGCCGAGGGCGGCTTCGAGGGCGCGGTCGTGGCCGTGGAGCCCAAGACCGGCAAGATCCTGGCGCTCGTCTCGACCCCCAGCTTCGACCCCAACGTGCTCTCGACGAACAGCGACGCGGAGATCATCGCGAACTACCGCCAGCTCGAGGAGGATCCCTCGCAGCCGCTGCAGAACCGCGCCATCGCGGGCGATCTGTACCATCCGGGCTCCGTCTACAAGCTGGTGACGGCTGCGGCGGCGATCGAGGCCGGCGAGGCCACCCCCTCGACCGAGTTCGCCAACCCGGCGCAGCTCAAGCTGCCGCAGTCGACCCACGAGATGCAGAACGCCTCCCGCACCACCTGCGGCAGCGGGTCGAAGGCCACGCTGGAGCAGGCGATCGTGCTGTCCTGCAACATCCCGATCGCGGAGATGGCGATGGACATGGAGCCGAACGTCGTGCCCGACATGGCGCACGCCTTCGGCTTCGATCAGGAGCTCTCGGTCCCGCTCGCGGTCACGCCCAGCACCTCGCCGATGCCCGAGGACGAGGCGCAGGTCGCGCTCTCCTCGATCGGGCAGCTCGACGTGCGGGTCACGCCCCTGCAGGTCGCGATGGTCTCGGCGGGCATCGCCAACGGCGGCACGGTGATGAAGCCGTACCTCGTCGACCGGGTGATCACGCCGGATCTGCGCGTCGAGAAGGAGTACACGCCCGAGGAGTTCTCGAAGCCGATCTCGAAGCAGACCGCGGACGACGTCGCTGGCATGATGGAGACCGGCGTCTCCAGCCCCGAGGGCCTCGCGCAGAAAGCGGGCATCGAGGGGGTGCGGGTCGCGGGCAAGACCGGCACCGCGGAGAACGGTACGGACGAGAACGGGAATGACCTTCCCTTTACGCTGTGGTTCACGGGATTCGCGCCGGTCGAGGATCCCGAGGTGGCCGTCGCCGTGGTGATCGCGGATGGCGGCGGCGAGGCCTACGGGTTTGAGGGGGGTTCGTTCGACCTCCCCACGGCAGTCGGAAAACGAGTAATGGAAGCGGTGTTGAGCGAATGAGGCCAGCGGCAGGGATCACATTCGGCGGACGCTACGAGCTCAGCTCGAGGATCGCCGTCGGAGGCATGGGCGAGGTGTGGAAGGCGACCGACAGCATCATCGGCCGCACCGTCGCCATCAAGATCCTCAAGGACGAGTACATGGGGGATCCGGGCTTCCTCGAGCGCTTCCGCGCCGAGGCGCGGCACGCCGCTCTCGTCAACCACGAGGGCATCGCCAACGTCTTCGACTACGGCGAGGAGCAGGGCTCCGCGTACATCGTCATGGAGCTCGTGCCTGGCGAGCCGCTCTCGGCGATCATCGAGCGCGAGGGACGCCTTCCGGCGAACCGGGTGCTCGGGATCGTGGCGCAGACCGCGACGTCGCTGCAGGCCGCGCACGACGCCGGCCTCGTGCACCGCGACATCAAGCCGGGCAACCTGCTGATCACACCCGAGGGCCGCGTGAAGATCACCGACTTCGGCATCGCTCGGATCGCGGATCAGGTGCCGCTCACCGCCACCGGGCAGGTCATGGGCACCGTGCAGTACCTCGCGCCCGAGCAGGCGAGCGGGCACACGGCCACCGCGGCCACGGACATCTACTCCCTCGGCGTCGTGGCCTACGAGTGCCTCGCGGGCAAGCGCCCGTTCACGGGCGAGTCGCAGGTCGCCATCGCCATGGCGCAGATCAACGACACCCCGCCGGATCTGCCCGCCGACGTGCCCGAGCCGGTGCGCAACCTCGTGATGGCGTGCCTCGCGAAGGACGCCGCGGGGCGTCCGCAGACCGCGGCGAAGCTCGCGCAGGCCGCGACGGCGCTGCACCGCGGCGACGTGCAGCTGGCGGCGAGCTACGTGCCGCAGGTGCTCGGGGCATCCCTGCCCGCCACGACCGTGATGCCGCAGCAGACGCAGACGATGGACGCCGCGACCACCGTGATGCCGCATACGACCGCGCTGGCGGGCCAGACGGCTCAGGACCCCGCGCAGGACGAGGAGGCCGCGGAGACCGACGAGCCGGTCAAGAAGAAGCGCAGCCCCTGGACCTGGCCGCTCATCACACTGGCCGCACTGCTCCTCATCATCGGCGCGGGAACGGCCTACGCACTGCTGAGCGGTGGCGGCGGCGATCCGGAGCGGACCACCACCCCGCCGCCCACGACCACCACCAGCACGCCGACCACGACCCAGGCCCCCACCACCGGCGAGATCGATCGCAGCGAGGTCGTCGGCAAGACGGCCGAGGACGCGACCGCGTACCTGAACGGGCTCGGCTTCCGGAACGTCTCCACCCAGCCCGGCAACCAGGCCCCCGACGACGAGGTCGACATCGTCACCGACGTGAACCCGAGCGGGTCCCGCGTGCCCTTCGATCAGGCGATCGTGCTCACGGTCAACGTCGCGTTCGGCGAGGTCGCGCAGCCGCCGGCGCCCACGGGCACCGACTCGGTCGACTCGGGGCAGGCCTTCACGCTGAGCCTCGCGACGAACGTCTGCCCCACCGGGCTCACGCTGCAGGGCTACAACGTCACCGCCGACCCGGCGAACGCCCTGGCGAGCGTCTCGGGCTCGACGGTCAACCTGCAGGCGCCGACGCTCGAACCCGGGGCCGACGACGCGACCATCACCGTCACCTACACCGTGACCTGCCAGGGCAGCGGCGTCGAGCGGATCTCGGACGCGTCGCCGGCGGCCACGATCACCGTGAAGGCCCCGGCCGCGCAGGACTCCGACTCGGACGCCGACACCGATGGCCCGGGCCAGGGCTGAGCGCCGGAACGAGATCCAGCATCGATCCCGATAAACTTGGAGGCAGTCCTTGAGCACGGAAGAGGTGATCATGCCCGAAACGACCGATGGCGACGGTGAGCAGCGCATCCTCGCCGGCCGCTACGCCATCGGCGAGTTCGTCGGTCAGGGCGGGATGGCCACCGTGTACCGCGGAACCGACACGAAGCTCGGGCGCCAGGTGGCCATCAAGGTCATGAAGGCCGACCTCGCGGGGGACGAGCAGTTCCGCTCGCGTTTCCGGCAGGAGGCGCAGTCGGCCTCGCGCATGGCGCACCCCACCGTGGTGCGCGTCTTCGACGCGGGGGACGACCTCATCCAGACGGCCGACGGGCCCAAGCGGCTGCCCTTCATCGTCATGGAGTACGTCGAGGGCACCAATCTCCGCCAGCTCGTCGCCGAGGGCGGGCTGTCGCAGACCGAGGCGTGCCGCGTGGTCGACTCCGTGCTCACCGCCCTCGAGTACTCGCACCGCGCCGGCATCGTGCACCGCGACATCAAGCCGGCCAACATCATGATCACCAAGAGCGGCCAGGTCAAGGTGATGGACTTCGGCATCGCCCGCGCCGTCTCCGAGACCTCGTCGACCCTGCAGCAGACCACCGCGATCCTCGGCACCGCGGCCTACTTCTCCCCGGAGCAGGCCAAGGGCGAGTCCATCGACGCGCGCACCGACCTCTACTCGACGTCGGTGCTGCTGTACGAGCTCCTCGCGGGCGATGTGCCGTTCCGGGGCGACACGGCGGTGGCGGTGGCCTACCAGCACGTGAGCGAGCGGCCGAAGCCGCCGAGCGAGCGCAACCCCGAGGTGACGCCCGAGCTCGACCGCGTGGTGCTCTACGGCCTGGCGAAGGATCGCTCCAAGCGCTTCCAGTCCGCCTCCGAGTTCCGCGAGGCGCTGCGGATCGCCGCCAGCGGCAAGATGCCCAAGCTCTCGGTGCAGCAGCAGGACACCGTGCTGTTCTCGGGCGGCGAGGAGGTCTCGGAGTCGGACCTCGCGCTGCGCCAGCTCTCGGAGGGCGGGGGCGCCGCGCGCACCCAGAGCCGCCCGCCCGTGATGTGGACCTGGGCGGCGATCCTCACCGTCGGCGCCGTGATCGTGGCCGTGGTCTTCTGGCTGGTCACGCTGGCGCCCCAGCAGTTCGTGCCCGACAACTCGCGCGAGATCCCGAACCTCGTCGACATGGACCGCACCGAGGCGTTCGAGCTGCTGCAGAAGCAGGGGCTCTTCCCGGTGACGGTCGAGGAGACGAGCGAGGAGATCGCCGCGGGGCACGTGATCTCGAGCGATCCGGAGGAGGGCACCGTGCTCACCGTCGGCGAGTCCGTCACGCTCTACATCTCCACCGGCCCGCAGGCGGCGAAGGTGCCCGAGCCGGACAACATGTCGCTCGACGACTACAAGCAGGCGCTCGCCGACCTGGGACTCACCGTGGGCGTCGAGACCAGTGTCGACGACCCCATCGCGCCCGAGGGCCGCGTGCTCGAGGTCTCACCGGCGCCCGGTACGGAGCTGGCGTCGGGAGAGAGCGTGTCGGTGCGGGTGTCGAGCGGCAAGGTGAAGGTGCCCGAGGTCGTGGGTCACCCGCTCGAGGCGGCCCGATCCCTCCTCGACGGCCGCGGCCTCGAGATCACCTACACACCGGATCAGTGCCCCGCGGAGGGCAACTTCCCCGTGACCTGGCAGTCGATCGTCGGCGAGCAGAAGCAGGGCGCCGCGCTCGAGGTCAAGTACTGCGCGGCCTGACGCGCCCCTCGCCCGGATCCGGGTCCCGTTCCCCGACCGACCCGTTCCCGGAGTTCGACGCCCCTTCGACCGGGTCCCGCTCCCGTCCCCCGAGCCGGTCAAAAGGGCGGGAGCCGGCCGCTCAGCTCTTGATGAGGGGCGACAGCGACTGCGCGATCTGCGCCGCGTTGGCGAGGCCCACCACACCCAGCCAGTTGCCCAGCTGGCGGTACCCGCCCTCGGTCAGCACGGACTCGGGATGGTACTGCACCCCGTAGATGGGCAGCTCCCGGTGGCGCAGCGCCATCACGATCCCGCTCGCGGTCTCGGCGGTGATGACCAGCGTCTCCGGCACCGTGTCGCGCACGACGGCCAGCGAGTGGTAGCGGGTGGCGTTGAACTCGGGCGCGACGCCCTCGAAGAAGGGGTCGCCGCTGTGGTGCACGCGCGAGACCTTGCCGTGCATCAGCTCCTCGGCGTGGGTCACCGTGGCGCCGAGCGCCTCGGCGATCGCCTGATGCCCGAGGCACACGCCCAGCAGCGGCACCCCGGTGCGCAGCGCGATGCCCACCATCGACACCGAGACGCCCGCGTCGGTCGGCGTGCCCGGGCCCGGCGAGATGAGCACCCCGTCGTACTCGGCGACGAGGTGCTCGAGCTCGCCCGTGCTCACCTCGTCGTTGCGGATGACGCGTGTCGAGGCGCCGAGCTGCTGCAGGTAGCCGTTCAGCGTGTACACGAAACTGTCGTAGTTGTCGATGATCAGAATGTTCGTCATGATCCGACCGTCGCCTCCTCTGCTTGGAAGTACAGGGCCGCCCACGGATACACGTAGGCGATGAGCACGTAGACGAGTGCTGCCGCCGCGAGCAGCAGCACGATCACCCGGAGCCAGGCCGGGCCGGGGAAGAACCGCCAGAGCAACGAGAACATCAGCTTTCCTGGTCCCCTCTGGGCGCCTGGGTGCCCTCCATGGTGGGGTTGAGCTCGAGCAGGGCGGCCGGCGGTCCGTCGCTGCGGGGCTGGAAGCCCTCGAACACGGAGTAGGCGATGGCGCGCTCGTCGCTGCCGGCCCACTTCGGGTGGCAGGTGGTCAGCGTGAGGATGCGATCCTCGCCCGGTTCCCCCTCGAGCCGCGGGAACGGGTTCAGCACGTCGACCGCGTCGGGCAGCACGTACTCGATCGAGCGGAAGCGGTAGGTGTACCAGCCGTCGGCGGTCTCGATGAACAGCGGATCGCCCACGCGCAGGTTCATCACCTCGCGGAAGGAGTTGATGAGCGGCCCCGATCGGTGCCCGGCCAGCGCGAAGTTGCCGGGCTCGCCCGGCAGCTGCGTGGTCTCGTAGTGCCCGATGCCCTTCTCGTCGAGGTTGAGCACCGTCCACCAGTCGGTGGTCTCGCCGATGCGGTTCGCGTAGGTGGTGCCGAAGGCCGGGGCGTGCAGCACCGCGAACACCTCGCCGGCGGCGGGCTTCGCCGTGACGGGGACCGTGCCGTCCTGCACCGGCTTCGCCTCGGCGTCCCACCGGGCCGAGTCGCCGGCCGAGAGCTCGGTCTGCTTCGCGGTCACCGCGACACCGGTGTGCCACGGCTGCCACACGATGTAGCCGAGCACCGCCAGCCCGCCGAGCAGCAGCAGCTCCCCGATCACCGTGAGCGGACTCAGGCGAGCCCGCTGGCGTCGGCCGCGCGCGCTGCGAGACTCCATCACCCTCACATTCTACGTCTCGGGCGCTGAGACTCGGCCGGAATCCCGGTAGACTCGTAGCCATGGCAGCAGCTGGGAAGAATGTAAGCAAGCGCAAGTCGGCGGAGCTGACGCAGGATCAGGCCGCGATCTCTTCCGCCCGGAAGGACGCGCCCAATCCGGTGTGGTTCAAGCCGGTCATGTTCGGCTTCATGCTGCTCGGCCTCATCTGGATCGTGCTCTACTACATCACGAGCGCCACCGCGCTGCCCCTGCCCGTCCCCGCGCTCGGCCAGGCCAACATCTTCGTGGGCTTCGGCCTCGTGCTCGTGGGCTTCCTCATGACCCCCTGGTGGAAGTAGCCGCCTGACGTTCGCCCCGCTCCCAGCCGCGCGAACCGCCCCGAGCGGGGATCGATCGCGCCGCGAATCACACCGGTGTAATTCCTCCCCAGCTGGGGAGAAGCCTGTGGATAACTGACGAAAGCCCCGGCATCGCCGGGGCTTTCGTCATCCTGCGGGTGCGAAATGCCGAGCCAGAACGCGCCAGCGTTCTGCGCATCTCGCGGTGGCGCCTCCGCGCCGGGCGAGTCGCAGGATCCACACTGAGATCCTGCGATCGGCTCCGCCGCCGCAGGATGACGCGTGCACAGGCGAACAACTGCATCCTCATGCTCCGCGGCGCCGAGAGACGCGGCGTGCGTCAGACGATCGCGGGCATCGCGACGAAGTAGGAGAACCCGAGGGCCACCAGCACCGCGCCGAGCCCGATGAGCCCGATGATTCGCTGCGTCTTGCGACGCGGCCCGCGCGTGGCCAGCAGCAGCCACATCGTGATGGCACCCACGACCATGCCGCCGAGGTGGGCCTGCCAGGAGATGTTCGCGCCCGGGATGAGCCCGATCCCGAAGTTGATCGCGATCAGCACCGCCAGCGAGGTGATGTTCACCCGGGCCGCCTTGAAGGCGACGAGCGTCGCCGCGAGCACGCCGAAGATCGCACCCGAGGCGCCCACCGTCGGCACGAGCACGCTCGCCGGCTCCGCGTACCCCCAGAACATGACGCCCAGCGAACCGCCGACGCCGGCGAAGAGGTAGAGCGTCAGGAAGGCCGCCCGGCCGATCATCTGCTCGAGGTTGCGGCCGAAGAGCCACAGCGCGTACATGTTGAACAGGATGTGGAACAGGAACCCCGTCGAGTGCGTGAACATGGAGGTGATCATGCGCCAGGGCTCGAAGCCGAGACCCGGCGGCAGCACCGACCCGGGCAGCGAGTACAGCGGCGCGTACCAGAGCGCGCGGGTCGCCTCGTCGGCGCCGAAGTAGTGGCTGAGGGTCTGCGCGACGAACACGATCCCGCAGAGGATCATGATGCCGTAGGTGATGGGCGTATCGAGCGCGGCGAGGCGCCGTCCCGTCACCCGGGCCGAGCGGCCGGCGCGCTGGGCCGCGCCCGGCTGCGTCTGCTTGACGCACTCCGAGCACAGTACGCCGACGGCCGACACCACCTGGCAGTCCGGGCAGATGGTGCGGCCGCAGCGCTGGCACAGCGTGAAGCTGTGCACCTGCGGGTGGCGGTAGCAGACGTCGTCGGGCCCGTACTCGACGCGTTCGCCGAACGCCGGCCCCGCTCCGTTCGCCACCGGGAGCCTACGCCTCGACGACGTCGACGCCGGAGATCACCACGTCCTCGACGGGGCGGTCCGCCGCAGCCGTCTGCACGGCCGAGATCGCGTCGACGACGGCCTTCGAGGCGTCGTCGGCGACCACGCCGAAGATGGTGTGCTTGCCGGTGAGCCAGTCGGGGGCGGTGGTGGTGATGAAGAACTGCGAGCCGTTGGTGCCCGCGAGGCGGCCCGTCATGTCGGGGCGCTTGCCCGCGTTGGCCATCGCCAGCTGGTAGGGCTCGTCGAAGACCAGCTCGGGGTGGATCTCGTCGTCGAAGGTGTAGCCGGGCCCGCCGGTACCGGTGCCGGTGGGGTCGCCGCCCTGGATCATGAAGTTCGGAATGATGCGGTGGAAGATCACCCCGTCGTAGAAGCCCTTCTGAGCGAGATCGACGAAGTTCTTGACCGTCTTGGGCGCGTGGTTGCCGAAGAGGTTCAGCACGATGTCGCCGTGGTTGGTGTGGATGGTGGCTACCGAGGTGTGAATGCTCATAGGCACTAGTGTAGGCCGGGGCTCCGGCGCGATCGCTGCACGCGGAACGGCGGGCGCGGATACTACCAGGCTGTGAATCGCTCGCAACGGGGTCGGCCCGGTCGGCGCGGGACGGACGGTTCGGTGTAGCGTGGAGGTACGAGCGATGTCGCTCAGAGCATTGCCTCGCCGAGCTAGGAGGACAGGTATGAAACTCTCACGCAAGCGCCGCCGCGAACTCCGCCGTCTGCGGAACGATGCGCAGGAGCTGCTCGATCAGCAGCGCATCGTGCTCGGTCACGCCGGGGACGTGCTGAATCAGGCCGGGCGGCAGGCCAGGCACCTGAGTGACGAGCACCTGGCGCCTCGCGTCGACGAGACCCTCGAGGCGGTGCGCCCCACGATCGACCGCGGCGTGGCCTCGGCCCGGCGTGCGGCCGACAACGTGCGCCGCTTCACCGCTCCGTTCGTCGCGAGCGCGCTGGCCCGCACCATCCGCACCCTCGACGAGCTCGACAACCCGGACGCCGCCAAGCAGGTGCGCGGCTTCGGCGAGCGCACCGGCTATCTCAAGCCCGAGAAGAAGCGCGTCGGCGGCATCATCGCCCTCGGCCTCGGCCTCGCCGCAGCAGCGGGCGTCGGCTACGCCCTCTGGCAGGCGTTCCGCACCGACGACGAACTCTGGGTCGCCCCCGAGAACTGATCGCGTTCCGCTGCTCGACGGAGGGCGCCGCGGCCGGAAGGTGCGGCGCCCTCCGTCGTCCCGCGCGAGCAGAGCGAGCACCCTCCGTCATCCTGCGCGAGCGGAGCGAGCACCCTCCGTCATCCTGCGCGAGCAGAGCGAGCACCCTCCGTCATCCTGCGCGAGCGGAGCGAGTCGCAGGATCCACGACCGTGCTGGATCCTGCGACTGCGTTCGCCGCGCGCTCTCCGCGCAGGATGACGAAGGGGCCCGGATTCCGATGCCGCCCCGCGTGGCGGGCGCAGCGCGCCTACTTCCGGGGCTTGCCCTGCTTCCCGTTGGCGGGCTTCCCGTTCTGCCTCCCCGCCGGCCGGCGGCCGCTGATCCCGGCCATGCGCAGCCCGGTCTGCACGAGCGAGAGCGTGCGCAGGGATCGGATCTCGCGGATCGGCACCCAGCGCGCCTCGTCGGACGAGCCGCCGACCTCGTGGCGCAGGGGCCCCTCCTTGACGGTGGCGCGGTAGACGATCCGGATCGTGTGCAGCTCGGGATCCTTGCCCTCCGGCACCTCCTCGCGCACCATCACGCGCGAGTCGACGCCGAGCAGCTTGCCGACGCGCGCCTCGAGCCCGGTCTCCTCGAGCACCTCGCGCACCACCGCGTCGCGGGGATCCTCGCCGCCCTCGATCCCGCCGCCGGGGAGCGTCCAGCCGTGCAGATGGCCGCGGCGCCAGTGCGTCAGCAGGATCCTGCCGCGACGCTCCACCACCGCGTAGGCGGCCACCCTCAGGTCCATGCTACGAGCCTAGCCTGTCGGACCGGGCGCGGGCTCCATCTCCCGTGCGCCCCCGGGGCGCCCGGCCCCTCCGAGACGCTCCCCCGCCCGCCAGCCCAGAAGCCACCGCTCGAGCCTCGCGTAGGCCTCGCGGCGCACCTCCTCGCGCGAGAGGAAGACGTCGTGCAGCGCACCGTCGATCCGCTCCACCGTCACGGTCGAACCCAGCTTGAGCGCGGCCTTCGCCACCTCGTCGACGTCGAGCACGGTGTCGGCGCGCGTCAACTCCTCGCTCCACTTCACCGGGATCGCGAAGCGGGCGGAGAGGAGCACCTCGATCGGTGCGCGGATGCCGAGCCCCCGGTTCACCCGCGCGTGACCGTCGAGGATCGCCCGCAGCCACCCGTTGAGCACGGCGTGCGTGCGCTCCGGGCGCCACGCGGCGTCGACCAGCGCGAGCTCGTCCTGCGGACCGACCTCGCGCTGCGCCCGCGTGTAGAAGCCGTAGTCGAGCTGGGGCGCGACCTCGCGGGGGTTGAAGCGCGCACCCAGGTTGATGAGCGGCATGAGCACCTGCCTGCCGGTGCTCGCCAGCTGGAACTCCAGCCACGGGCTGTTGAGCACGAGCGCGTCGGCGCGTCCCGGATGCTTCCCCGCCCACAGGCTCAGCACGAGCCCGCCGGTCGAGTGGCCGAGCAGCACGAGCCGCCGCGCTCCCGCGGGCCGGTCCTCCTCCATCACGGCGAGCGAGCGGTCGATCTCCTCGTGGTAGTCGTCGAGATCCTCGATGTAGCCCGCGGTCTGCCCCTCGCGCAGACTGCGCCCGTACTTGCGCAGGTCGAGGGCGAAGAAGCGGGCGCCCCGCTGCGTCCAGAACCCGGCGAGCTCGCGCTGGAAGAAGTAGTCTGACCAGCCGTGCACGTAGAGCACGTCCACGTCCTCGAGCATCCGCTCGCTGCCGAGCAGCCGATCGAGGAACGCTCGCCTCCCGGGAAGCGAGCGCACGAGCGTCGCGACGAGGGGACCCTCCTCGTCGGTGCCGAGATCGAGGTCGGTGCACTCGAAGCCGGGCCCGAGCACGTCTCCCCGCCACACCGTCATGCCGCCAGTCTAGGACCACGCCCGGCGACCGCACCTCGGTCGCTCCCCACGTCCGCCGCCCGATCCATGGTTCGCAGATCGCCCCTGTTCGCGCCCCGAAAGGGCGATTCAAGACCCGTACGCGCGTCAGTAGTTGCTGCTTCGCGGGCAGTTTGGTGACATCTACTGACGCGCGAAGATGGGGGACGAGGGATGAAGGGGCTCAGCGCAGCACGATCTCCGCCGCGGTGGCCTGCACGCGCACGGTGTACGGGGACTCCTTGCTCTCGGCGAGCCGGTTGTCGACCTCGCCGAGCGCCCCGCGCAGATCGACGCGGTACTCCTCCTCCGGCAGCTGCAGCGCGAGCGCGCCCATCTTCGCGGTCGCGTCGACGCTCCGCGGAGCCTCGCCGGTGAGCGTCACCGTCGCGTCGCCGGTCTGCACCTCGACGTCGGCCTCGCCCACGTCGGCGAGCTCGACCCGCGCCTCCCCCACGCGCACGTCGAGGTCGAGCGAGCGGGCCGCCCCGGTGAAGCGCAGGCTGCCCGCGTTCACCTCGAGGCCGAGCGCGTCGAAGCTGCCCTCCCCGCGCAGCTCACCGCCCGAGAGCGAGATGTCGGCGTTCAGCCGGCCGCTCTCGACGAGGTCGCGCGGCAGGGTCAGCGTCACGCTCGCCGAGCCGTCGACGCCGCAGCCGAACAGGCATCCGCCCGTGCGCGCGCCGGAGCCGAGATCCGGATGCTCGATCACGAGCTCCCCCTGATCCCGGTACATCGACCACTCTCCGGCGAGGCCGCTGCCGCCGACGGACAGCAGCGCCTCCTCGACGTCGCCGGGCACCAGCGTGAACGAGGTCGCGGCGGCGTCGATCGAGATGCCCTCGAGATCCTCCAGATCCCACTCGGCGAGCTCGTACTCCGCGTCGGACGGGATGAAGTCGACTCCGCCGTACTCCACCTGCGCCTCCATGACGTTCGGGACGAGCGCCCGCGCCGCGGTCGAGATGCCCACCGCGAGCAGGGCGATCCCGCCCGCGACCGCGGTCGCGACGATGATGGCGGTGGTCGCAGCGCTGCGTTCTCCCGTTGCTGGCGTGGTCATGATGCCGTTCCCGTCTGTGTGGTGTGATCGTTGGCGCCGGATCCCGGTGCCGGGATGCCGCCCGTGCTCTCGAGGTGCGCGATGGCGGCGAGCACGCGCCGGTTGCCGCCCTCGTCGGGCTCGAGGCCGAGCTTCTGGAAGATGGCGGTGATGTGCTTCTCGACGCTCGCCTCCGAGAGGAAGAGCAGCGCGGCGATGGCCTGGTTGGAGCGGCCCTCGGCGAGCGCGGCCAGCACGGTGCGCTCGCGATCGGTGAGGGATCGCATGCGGTCGTCGCGCCCCCGCCTCGTGAGCAGCTGCGCCACGACCTCGGGGTCGAGCACGGTCGCGCCGGAGGCGATCCGCTCGATCGACTCGATGAACTCGCCGACGTCGGCCACCCGATCCTTCAGCAGGTAGCCGAACGCGCCGCCCTGCGCGGCGATCAGCTCGCTCGCGTAGCGCTCCTCGACGTACTGCGAGAGCACCAGCAGGGCCAGCCCGGGCCGGGCGCGGCGCAGCTCGAGCGCCGCGCGGATCCCCTCATCGGTGTGGCTCGGCGGCAGGCGGACGTCGAGGATGCAGAGCTCGGGATCGGTCCCGGCGACCCGCGCCAGGAGATCCTCGGCGTCCGCGAGCGCCGCGACCACCTCGTGGCCGCCGTGCTCGAGCAGGCGCACGAGCCCCTCGCGCAGCAGCACGGAGTCCTCGCAGATCAGGATGCGCACGGCACACTCACCTCCAGAGCGGTGGGCCCGCCCTGCGGGCTGTCGAGTCGGGTCGTGCCGCCCGCGGCGAGCACGCGGTTCATGACCCCGTCGAGACCGCCGCCCGGGGTGACCCGGGCCCCTCCGATGCCGTTGTCCTCGACCCGGGCCCAGAGCATGCCGTCCTCGCGCACGCGCACCACGACGCGGCACTCGCTCGCCCGCGAGTGCTTGGCGGCGTTGGTGAGCGACTCGGCGATGGCGAAGTAGACGGCCGCCTCCGCGTCGCGTCCGCAGCGCTGCTGGAGGCGCGCGTCGAGGTGCACCGGGATGTGGGATCGGGCCGCGAGCGCCGAGAGCGCGGCGTCGAGTCCGCGGTCGTCGAGCACCGATGCGTAGATGCCGCGGGCGAGCTGCCGCAGCTCGGTGATGGCGGCCTTGGTGGAGGTGTGGGCCTCGGCGATGAGCGCCTTGGCGGAGTCCGGATCGGTGTCGATCTGCTGCTGCGCGAGCCCGAGGGTCATGGCCACCGACACGAGCCGCGGCTGGACGCCGTCGTGCAGGTCGCGCTCGATGCGCGTGCGCTCCACGTCGGCT
Organism: Leucobacter sp.; assembly: GCF_053528595.1. Classification (NCBI taxonomy): domain Bacteria; kingdom Bacillati; phylum Actinomycetota; class Actinomycetes; order Micrococcales; family Microbacteriaceae; genus Leucobacter; species Leucobacter sp. The sequence goes on from NZ_JAIVPF010000041.1 coordinate 18,121, forward strand.
GCTCGCACCGCTCCCTCGCGCTGCCGCGCCGAGACCTGCGCGCGTTCGGCGAGCTCGGCCTCGTTCGCGCCGGAGCCGATGATCGCGACGGTCACCAGCCGATGCAGCAGCGCGATGCCGATGATGCCCGCGAGGCTCACCAGCGCGCCGAGGATGCCGGGCTGCCACCACACCGAGAACGAGGTGAAGATCGAGATGACCGACCTGACGAACCACTGCACGAGCGCGAGCACCCCCGCGCCCAGCAGGCTCGCGATGCCGAAGCTCGCGAGCGCGCGCCACATGCGCCCGTCGATCGACTGCCGGCCGAGCGACCGCAGCCAGGCCTTGAAACCGGGCCCGGCCTGGGGGCTCCAGCTGGCCGGGACGGCTCCCAGGCGGTACAGGCCGCTGACGCGCCGGGTCTCGAACCAGGCGATGCCGTAGAGCGCGTAGACGAGAGCGACCAGCACCACGAGGCCGATGCCCAGGATGAAGAGCAGGCCGATGCCGGTGCCGAGCACCGCGAAGAGCATTCCGATGACCGTGAAGCCGATGACTCCGAGCGCCGCCAGGTGCAGGATCGTGAGCGCGAGGCGGAACGGCGGCCGCGGGCCGGGCTGCGCGGACGCCGGGCCGGCGACGGGCGCACCTCCCGGCTGCTGCTGCGCCACGGCGGGCCGGGGCGCAGCAGCCGGCAACGGCGCCGTGGGCGCTGGGGGCGCGGCGGCCGGCGGCAACGGCACGGTCGGAGCCGTCTCGGCGGACACCGACCCCCGAACCGGCCCGGGCGCGGGCCCGCCGACTGCCCCGGCGGCCCCGGGTGCGGCATCGTTCTCTACTGAACTGATCATGCCTCTACGCTAGGCGGTGGCGGGCGACGCGGGTCAGCCGGGGGCCCGGAGAGAAACCTTCGGGGTTTCCCGAAAGCCGCGCGGCGCGGTCCCCGTCTCCCCTATGCTGCCCACCATGGCCGAGATGATGCTCTTCCACCACGTCCTGGGACTCACGACGGGCGTGCGCGCCTTCGCCGACCGGCTGCGGGATCGCGGCCACGTCGTGCACGCACCCGATCTGTTCGAGGGACGCACCTTCACGACGATCGAGCACGGCTTCGCCTACGTGGAGCGGGTGGGATCCGGGACCGTCGCCGACCGGGCCGCGACGGCGGCCGCCGAGCTGGCGGAGGGGGTGGTCTTCGGCGGCATCTCGCTCGGGGTGCTCCCGGCTCAGCAGCTGCTGCAGACCGTGCCCGGCGCGCTCGGAGGCCTGTTCATCGCGGCATTCGTTGATCCGGACTCGCTCGAGGGTTCCTGGCCGGGCGATGTCCGCGTCCAGGTGCACGCGACGGAGGGGGATCCCTTCTTCATGGACGAGGGAGACGTCGAGGCCGCCCGCGCCGTCCAGTCCTCCCACCCGGGGTTCGAGCTCTTCCTCTCCCCCGGCTCGGGCCACCTCTTCGTCGACTCGAGCACACCCGACTACGATGCCGCGGCCACCGAGCTGGTGCTCGATCGCGCCGACGCCCTGCTGCGGGCGGTGTCGCCTCCCGCGTAGCCGTCGCGATCCGGATCCGCGGGCGCCGCCTCCCGGAGGGCCCGGCCCCGCTGATCCTCGGCCCACGCTCTCGGCGAGCTCCCCGTGCGCTGCGCGAAGACGCGTGAGAACGAGCTGCCCGTGTAGCCGAGCTCGGCCGCGATCTGCGCCACCGGTCGGCCCTCGCGCAGCCGCTGCTGACCGATCGTGATGCGCCACCCGGTGAGGTACTCGTGCGGCGGCGTTCCGACGAGTTCCCGGAAACGCGCCGCGAACGCGCTGCGCGACATCCGCGCCAGACGCCCGAGCGTCTCCAGCGTCCACGAACGACCGGGATCCTCGTGCATCCCGGCGAGGGCGCGCGCGATGGCGGGATCGGCGAGCCCGGTGAAGAGGCCGGGCGGCAGCCCGACGTCGCGGGGGTGATCGAGCAACCAGCGCAGCAGCTTCAGCAGCGCGATCTCGAACAGGCGGTCGACCACGTAGCGGTGGCCGCAGCGGAACTCGTCGATCTCGGCGAACAGCAGGTCGAGCGAGCGATCCAGCCCCTCGACCTCCGCGATGGGAACCGTCACCACGTCGGGGAGCGCCCGCACCAGCGGGTGCGCTCCCCCGCCGTCGAACTCCAGCGTGGCGCAGGCCAGATCGACCGGGCGATCGGCGCGGGCGTGGAAGAGGTGCTCGTGCGGCCTCGGATAGAAGAGCAGGCTCGGCTCGGACACCGTGCGCAGCCCCGGCATCCGGCCGTCCTCCACGTGCAGCGCGCCCGCGCGCAGGATGTGCAGGAAGCCCCGGCCGGGCTCGGCGTCGAAGCGGCGCAGCTCGCACAGCGGCCCGACGTGGAACTGCCGGGCGCGCACCGAGAACCGCTCGAGCATCGGATCGAGCCGGTCGATCACGGCGGCTCCGTCTGCGGCGGCTCCGATTGCAGCCGCGCTGTGCACCTTCATGCCGCAAGGATAGACGATCCGACAATTCATATGGACAGAAAGCCGCGAATCAGCCTCGGCTTCCGGTCAGACTGAGGTCGGGCCCGCAACAGCGGTGCTCACCGAAGAAGGAGGACAGCCATGTCACGCGTACCCCTGGTCGATCCGGCGGAGGCCGACACCCGGATCGCACCGACGCTCAGCAGGATCGACGGCGCCTTCGGCACCGTCCCGAACATGTTCCGGGCCGTGGCCAACTCGCCCGCCGCGCTGCAGTCGATGTGGGGCGCCTTCGGGGCCTTCTCGACGGGATCGCTCGGCCCGGCGCTGACCGAGCAGATCGCCGTGGCGGTCGCCGAGCGCAACCGCTGCCGCTACTGCCTCGCCGCGCACACCGCGCTCGGCGCCGGCGCGGGGCTCGGGACGGAGGAGCTGGCGTCCGCGCAGCGGGCGCGTTCCGAGGATCCGCGCACGCAGGCGCTGCTCGAGTTCGCGGCGTCGCTCGTCGAGCGGCGGGGCGACGTCGACGCGCGGAGCGTCCAGGCGCTCCGCGACCACGGCTGGAGCGACGAGCAGATCGTCGAGACGATCGCCCAGGTCGCCCTCAACCTGTTCACCAACTACATCAACATCGCGCTCGACGTGCCCGTGGACTTCCCGGAGGTGCCGTTCCAGGGGTAGGGGATCCGAGCCGGTCCAGCACCAACGCCGGGCGCGGCCGAGCGCGCCCTCCGGGCGCAGCGGAGGGCGCGCTCGGCTCACCCGCGGGGTTCGACGACGGCGGCCCCGCGGGCACCGCCCGCCGGGCCGCCACCGGCTACTCGGCGAAGCCCCGGCGGCGCGGACCGCCGGCGCTCCTCCATCGCGGGTGGCGGTGGCCCCACCCGGGGCCCCGACCGGGTCGGAGCGGCTGCTCCGGATCCCACCCGAGCGCCACGGCGATCCGCTCCAGCGAGCGCACGGTGGTGGCGTAGTCCTCGGGCGTCACCGCGTCGGCCACCGTCGCGCGGATCCCGCGCACCTCGGCGCCCAGGCGCTCCTTGGCCTCGCGTCCCGAGTCGGTGAGACCCCAGCCGCCGCCGTCCTCGGCGATCCAGCCCCGCTCCGCGAGGCGCCGGAGCTTCTCGGCCCGACGGGCCTCGCGGTCGGCCCGGCCGGGTCGGTCGCCGAGCCGGTCACCGTCGCGGCAGGCGCCGCGTCCGCCGAAGCGCTCGCCCGGCACGGTGCCGTCGACGCGGTTCATACGGCGCCAATCGCCGCGGGTCAGGCCCTCGCGCTCGAAGGCCTCGGCGAAGCGCTCCGCCAGCAGCCGATCGACCGTTCGCAACCAGTATCCGAGGGGTCGCCCATCGCGCGGCTCGGCGGGATCGTGCGCCTCCGCGGCGCTCTCGGAGGAAGAGTTCTGCGTGTTCTGCGTGTTCTGCGTGTTCATCTGCGTTCCTTACTTGTCATAGTACATGTATATGTAGGATGACATGGATAGTCGATGCATGTCAAGTGGCATGTAAAATGTTCCACGTGGAACCACAGACGACCGATCCGGCGGACCCGGCGAACGACCCTGCCGACGCCATCGCGAACGCCCTGTCGCGCCTCCGCGGACCTCGGCGCGGCGGCCCCGGCGGCATGGGTCGCGGCCCCCACGGCGCTCGACGGGGCCTCGGTCCGCAGGGGTTCGGCCCGCACGGCCCGGGCCCGCACGGCCAGTTCGGCGGGGGTCCGCGCGGAGAGGACTGGGCCGCGCCCGAGCGCGGCGCGGGTGCGCCGGCCATCGTCCGCATGCTCGAGGCTCTCGCGACCGCCGATGCCCCGCTGAGCGTGAGCGAGATCGGCGAGGCGATCGGCGTCGATCAGCCCCGCGCCTCCCGGCTCGTGAAACAGGGCGCCGCGCGCGACCTCGTGCGCCGCGAGGCCGATCCGGAGGACGCGCGGCGCACACGGATCGCGCTCACCGAAGCGGGCCGGCGCTTCGCGAGCGGGCTGCGCGGGCGGCGGCGCGAGTCGCTCGCCCGCGCCCTGGAGGGGTTCTCCGAGGCCGAGCAGCGCGAGCTCGCGCGCCTGCTCGGGAAGCTCGCCGACAACTGGCCGGGCCGCGACGCGAGCTGACCGGCCCGCCCGGGCCGCATCACTCGCGCGCGGAGCCGGAGGCTGCGAGGCGGGTCCCGGCCTCGACGGGCCCGGCCGGCGGATCCGCGCCACCCGTCCGCGCGAACCGCTACCGGTCGAGCGCGCGATCGATCTCGGCGACGAGATTCCAGTGCCCGTGGGCGATCGCGAGGTCGCGCGGAGCGACGCCGTTGCCGTCCGGGAGCCCGGGATCGGCGCCCGCCTCGAGCAGCGCGCGCACCACACCGACGTGATCCTCGCTCCCCGTGCCGAGCACGATCGCCTCGTGCAGCGCGGTCCAGCCGAGATTGTTCACGTGGTCGAGGGGCGCACCCGCGGCGATGAGGATCTCGGCGGTGCTCACGTGCCCGTGCTCGGCGGCGGGGATCAGCGCGGTGCCGCCGTAGCGGTTCGTCGAGGCGACGTCGGCGCCGTGCTCGAGCGTGGCGCGCAGGATCTCGTCGAGCCCCTCGGCGCCGGCGTAGAGGAAGGCCGAATCCTGGAGGTCGTCCTTCGCGTTCGGATCCGCTCCGGCCTCGAGCAGCAGCACGGCGAGCTCGACCCGGTTCGCCTTCGTCGCGGCCACGAGCGGGGTGCGCCCCAGCTCGTCGCGCCGCTCGAGATCGGCGCCGTCCGCGATGGCCTCCCGGGCGGCCGCGAGATCGCCCGCGGCGACGGCCTCGGACAGGGCCGCGGTGGCGGCGGCGCGCTCGGCCTCGGTGGGCGGGGTCTGCTCGTGCTGCGGCATCGGTGGATCCTCCTTCGGCGCGGGCGCCTCTGCGGTCGCGGGTGCCTCCATTGTGGCCCGAGAACCGCCCGCGGGGGGATCCCCGGCGGCGCACGCCGCGAGGAGGAGCGACGCGCAGAGGATCAGGCCGCCCGCGGCTGCGCGCACGATCCCGCGCCCGCGATCGGAGCCGGGCGAGCGCCGGGTGCCGCGCTGCCCGCTCACCCGGCGATCTCCTGCTCGATCGCGGCCAGGCCGGCCGCCGCGCACGTCTGATCGTCCATGCCCGACGGGGCCCCGCCGACGCCGATCCCCGCGATCGACGCGTCTCCGAGCTTGACCGAGACCCCGCCCGGCATGAAGAGCGTGCCGGGCAGTCGGTGCAGGCCGTTCTCGTCGGCGCGCGCGACCAGGTCGCTCGTGTCGGCCCCGAAGGCGGCCGCGGTGTAGGCCTTCTGCTGCGCGGCCTCGATCGTGTGAGCCGCGGCGTTGTCGCCGCGCACGAATGCCTGCAGGTCTCCGTTGCGGTCGACGACGGCCACCGATACGAAACCGAGACCGTCCGCGGCGCACTGCGCCAGGGCCGCTTCCGCGGCGGTGGCGGCGGTCTCGGCACCGAGGCGGCTCGCCGTCACGGTGTTCCGCTCGCTCACCTCGACGGCGGGTGCCGCCGGCGCGGTCGTCGCGGTGGAGTCGGTCGCGGCACCGCCGGGCTGGGCGGTGCAGCCGGCGAGCGCGGCCGCACCGCCCAGTGCGACGGCGGCGGCGATGGCGAGACGACGGGTGGTGATCATGGAGTGCTCCTTCACGGGTGCGGGGACGGCTCGGACCTCTGGCCGATCCCTCGTACCCTCCAGCGTTCCGCGGTCCGCGCCGGCGCACATCGACGATTCGGCTCCTCTCCGTTCAATCGATCGGTTGAGGCGCACCGCGCCGCCGCGCACGATACTGGATGCAATGCCTGGTCACCCGATTCCGAATCACGCCGCCCCCGATCGCCCGCTCGCGTGGATGCGCCTCACGGTCGACATCGGGTTCGCGGTGCTGCTCATCGTCTGCGCGACGCGGTACTTCACCTACCACCCGCTCGCCGACGGGGGGATCGCGGTGCTGCTGCTCGCGGCGGGATCGGGCGCCGCCTACGCCGTCGCCGCGATCGGGCCGCCGCAGGCCCTCAGACGGAGGGCCGGCGTGCTCGCGGCCACCGGTCTCTGGCTGCCGCTCGCCGTCATCGCGCCCTCGTTCGGGTGGTGCGCGTTCGCCCTCTTCTTCGCCGTGCACCGCGCGCTGAGCCGCGTCACCGCCACGATCGTCTCGGGTGCGATCGTGGTGGCCGTGAGCGCGGGGCTGTTCCTGATGTCGGACGGCGAGGATCTCGGGCTCGTGCTCGGGCCGTTCTTCGGCGGGCTCGTGCTGTCCTTCGCCTACGACGCGCTCGATCGAGCCCTCGAGAACCGGCGTCGTCTCGTCACCGAGCTCATGGATGCGCGCGAGCAGCTGGCGCGCTCGGAGCGGGAGGCCGGCGCCCTCGCCGAGCGCAACCGGGTCGCGGGCGAGCTGCACGACACCGTGGTGCAGCGCACGGCGAGCGCGCTGCTGCTGCTCGAGTCGGGCGAGGAGGCGGGCGGCCGCACCCGCGCCGCGGTCGCCGAGGCCCGCGAGGTGCTGCGGGAGTCGCTCCTCGAGACCCGCCGCCTGCTCCACGGCCTCGCGCAGCCGCGGGACGACGGGGCGTCGTTCGCCGCCGCGATCGCCGAGCTCGCGGAGCAGCACGGAGCCGAGCTCGCCGTGGTGGGCGACGGCGCCGATCCCGGGGACGAAGCCGCGCACGCGCTGCTGCGGGTGGCACAGGAGGCGCTCGTCAACGCCGGCAAGCACGCACGGGCCTCTTCCCTCAGGGTGACGCTCACCTTCTTCGAGGGCGCGGTCGGCGTCGACATCGCGGACGACGGCGTCGGATTCGCGCCCGCGGAGCTCCCCGCCGACGCGGGCGGATACGGCCTGCGCGCCATGGCCTGGCGGGTCGAGCACCTCGGCGGCTCCTTCAGCCTCGAGTCGGCGCCGGGCCGGGGCACGGTCGTCGCGGGGGTAGTCCCCTCGGAGGCGTCGACGGGTGCGGGAGGCGCGACGGACTCGCCGGACGCAGCGGGAGATCCCAGGTCGGCGGCGGACCCCGAGGCCGCGGGGGACCCGGCATGATCCGGATCCTGCTCGTCGACGACCACCCCGTCCTGCGGCACGGCATCCGCGCGCTGCTCGACACCCAGCCGGATCTCCACGTCGTCGCGGAGACGGGGGATCCGCGCGAGGCCGTGGAGCTCGTCCGCGAGACGAGCGCCGACGTCGTGCTCGTCGATCTCGACCTCGGAGCCGGGCAGGAGGACGGGGCCGAGGTCACGCGGATGATCCTGCGGGAGTCCCCCGCCGCGCGGGTGATCGCGTTCACGGCGTTCGACTCCGACGCCGACATCGTGCGGATGATCGAGGCGGGAGCCGTCGGCTACCTCGTGAAGGACAGCCGGCCGGCCGCGCTCTTCAGCGCGATCCGGTCGGCGGCCGGTGGAGCGGCGGCGATCGCCGGCCCGATCGCCGCCCGCCTGCTCGAGCGCATGCAGCGCCCCGACGATGCGCTCACCGCGCGCGAGCTCGAGGTGCTCGAGCTCGCGGCCTCGGGGTTGTCGAACCGCGACCTCGCGCGGCGCCTGCTGGTGAGCGAGGCCACCGTCAAGACCCATCTGCACCACGCCTTCACCAAGCTCGGCGCCGAGAACCGGCAGGCGGCGATCGCGATCGCGATCAAGCGCGGGCTCATCCGGCTCTGACGACTCCCTCCCCCGCACGCTCCCCGCGGCTCGTCCGGGCCGCCCGCATCACGGCGGCGAGGCTCGCCGCGAGCACCGAGCCCGCACGCCCCGCGGCCCAGCCCGTCCTCCCGTCTCGCCGGTACTCGATCAGGGTCAGGGCGTCGCCGCCCGCGCCCGGGCCGATGCTCGTCTGGTGCAGCGCGAGCACCTCGATCCGCTCGCCGAGCGCGGCGAGCGCGGCGGCGAGCGCCTCCACCGGGCCGACACCCTCGTGGACCGTGGCCCGTTCCTCCCCGCGCTCCCGCAGCACGATGCGCGTGCGAGGGCCGGTCCCCGCCGCGACCCCCGCTTCATCGCCGATCCCGGAGGTCTCGCAGGCGACGAGCTCCACCCCGGCCTCGTCCGGTTCCGACAGATACGAGCGCGCGAAGATGTCCCAGATCTCCTCGGCGGAGACCTCATCCCCGGAGGCATCGGTGCGCGCCTGCACCCGGCCGGCGAGATCGATCTGCAGACGGCGAGGCAGCTCGACGCCGTACTCGGCCTCGAGCAGATAGGCGATACCGCCCTTCCCGGATTGCGAGTTCACTCGGATGACGGCTTCGTAGTCGCGCCCGATGTCCGCCGGGTCGATGGGCAGGTAGGGCACGTTCCAGGCGAGCTCGCGCTCCTCGCGTCCCTCCGCGGCCGCCCGGCGCCGGTGCTCGGCGAGCCCCTTCCTGATGGCGTCCTGGTGGGTGCCGCTGAACGCGGTGTGCACGAGATCGCCCACGTAGGGATGGCGCGGATGCACCTCGATCCGGTTGCAGTACTCCACCGTGCGCCGGATCTCGTCGATGTCGGAGAAGTCGATCATCGGATCGATCCCCTGCGCGTGGAGGTTGAGCGCCAGAGTGGCGATGTCCACGTTGCCGGTGCGCTCGCCGTTGCCGAAGATGCAGCCCTCCACCCGCTGCGCGCCGGCCAGCACCGCCAGTTCGGCGCAGGCGATGCCCGTCCCGCGGTCGTTGTGGGGATGCACCGAGAGGATCACCCCGTCCCGCCGCGACAGATTGCGGTGCATGTACTCGATCTGATCGGCGTACACGTTCGGCGTGGCGATCTCGACCGTCGCGGGGAGGTTCACGATGACCGGCCGATCCGGTGTCGCCTCCCAGAGCCCGGTCATCGCGTCGCAGACCTCGAGCGCGAAATCGGGCTCGGTGAGGTTGAACACCTCCGGGCTGAACTCGAAGCGCACGTTCTCCATCCCGCCGGCGAGATCCCGCACGTCGCGTCCGCCCGCGAGGATCAGGTCCAGCAGCTCCTCGCGCTCCCGCCCGAGCACGAGCCGTCGCCAGAGCGGCGCGGTCGCCGTGTACATGTGGATCACGACGGGATTGCGGATGCCTCGGATCGACTCGACCGTCCGCTCGATGAGGTCGCGCCGCGCCGGCGTGAACACCACGATCGTGACGTCCTCGGGCGCGATACCGGTCTCGGCGATCAGGCGGACGAAGTCGTAGTCCGTTCGCGAGGCGGAGGGGTAGCCGACCTCGATCTCGGTGTAGCCCATCGCCACCATGAGCTCGAAGAAGCGGCGCTTGCGGGCCGGATCCATCGGTTCGGCGAGTGCCTGATTGCCGTCCCGCAGGTCGACCGGCACCCATAGCGGCGCGGCGGTGAGCCGTCGGTCGGGCCAGGTGCGATCGGCCGGCGGCACTTCGACGCGCGAGTAGACGTCCGCGTAGCGGTGCGAGGGCATCCGGGATCTCCGTTGGCGGTTCCAGAACGGAGCGGACTGCGGCAGGTCGTCGGCGGGCGAAGCGGCGGGGTGGCAAGCGGTGACGGTCATCGTGACTCCTCGGGTCGATGCATGCGACCGGCACGGCTTTCGGCTCCACGTCGGGGAGCCGGTCGGCTAGGCCCCGCCGTGGCGGCGAAGGAGGAGGAATCCGAGAGCGAGCACGACTAGAATGTATCACAACTCCTCAGACAAGCAGATGGGTGGCACGATGACTCGAGTGGTGCGGGCGCCGCTGGCCGAGCAGGCGGCAGACCTGCTCCTGGAGCGCATCCGATCCGGTGAATGGGGCCTCGGAGAGCGACTGCCGGGCGAGACGACGCTCGCCCCTCAGCTCGGCGTCGGCCGCTCGACGCTCCGCGAGGCGGTCCGGCAGCTCGCCGGCCGGGGCGTGCTCGCCTCGCGCCAGGGGGCCGGCGTCTTCGTCACCGCGCTCGACGCTCCCGAGGACTGGGACGCGGTGCTGCGCAAGGCCGATATCGTCGCGGTGATCGAGGCGCGGATCGCCATCGAGGTCGAGGCCGCGGGTCTCGCCGCGGAGCGGCGCACTCCTTCCGATCTCAGGTCGATCCGTCGTGCGCTCGCGCACCGGGACTCGCTGCGCACGGAGAGCCACGGCCTCGTCGACGCCGACACCGCCTTCCACCGCACGATCGTCGCCGCATCGCACAACCCGATCCTCGTCGAGCTGTTCGACGGTTTCACCCCGCGCCTGCGCCAGGCCATGACCGATCTGCTCCGATTCCACGCGGATCACGCCGACCGCGCCGATCACGACCTCCACGCCGATCTCGCTCAGGCGGTCGCCGACCGCGACGCGCCTCGCGCGAGGGACCTCAGCCGCTCGCACCTCCTGCAGCTCAAGCAGGCGTTCGCGTAGGGTCAGCCGGGCGGCCGCAGCTCGACGCTGAGCGCCTCGGGCGGGGCGCCGAGGCGCTCCTGGACGTCCACGCGCCGCGTACCGCAGGTGCCGCAGCGCACGTAGAGCACGTATCCGGCCGAGGTGGCATGGCGGGACTCGAGGCACCAGCCGTGCTCGTGCGCATCCGGCGGGGCGGTGCTGCGGAGACGGGTATCGCTCTCTCTGCTGTTCATGTCTCCACTGTGATGTAATCTCCTTATGCATCTCAACCCTTACGGAGAGTACGCGGTGCTCCTGGCCGCGTCCCTCGCGAACGACTGGCCGAAGGATCGCGCCGGCATCGTCGCCCGCACGCGGGAGTTCGGCATGACGGTCGAGTTCCCGGAGGAGCCGGACGACCACGCGGGCGTGCGGCGCGTCGTCGACGATTGGCTCGCGGTGGTGGACGCACCGGACCCCCGCGAGCGGGCCCGGATCCTCAACTCGCTCATGGCCGGAGCCGCGGCCTACCCCCGCCTCACCGATCACGACGACGAGGGGTGGCATCTGCACTACCGCGACGACGACGCGCGCTCCCTCGCGCACGTCCTCTCCGCCGTCATCGGCGTCGGCACGGCACTGCACCTCGCGACCCGCGGGATGCACCGGCTCGGGCGCTGCGCGGCGGGAGAGGAGCCCGGCGATCCCTGCTCGGCCGTCGTCGTCGACGTCACGAGGAACGGCCGGCAGCGGTACTGCTCGGTGCGGTGCGCGAACCGGGCGGCGGTGCGCAGGCACCGCGCGCGGGCTGCGGCGACGGCCCGCTGAGGTTCCGCCGGCGGGTCGCCCGCCGGCCCGCGTCGAGCGCCCACCACCGGCGCATCACCCGTTTCGGGTGTGTGTGCTCGCCCGAAGGGAATCCAGGGCGCGAGAATGGGCATCGGACCACATCGGTCGCATCCGACGAAAGGCAGGTCATCATGAGTTTCTGGGGCAATCTCTGGGACATCATCTGGATCTTCTTCTGGAGCTTCGCGTTCCTGGCGTATCTCATCGCGCTGTTCACGGTGATCGGCGACCTGTTCCGCGACCGGGCGCTCAACGGCTGGTGGAAGGCGCTCTGGTTGATCTTCATGATCTTCCTGCCGTTCATCACGGTCCTCGTGTACCTCATCGCCCGCGGGCCCGGCATGGCCGAGCGCAACCAGAAGCAGGTCCAGGCCGCCCAGGCGGCCACCGACCAGTACATCAGGACGGTGGCCGGAGGAAGCCCCGCCGACGAGATCGCCAAGGCCAAGGGCCTGCTGGACGCGGGCACCATCACGCAGCAGGAGTACGAGGCGATCAAGGCGAAGGCCCTGCTCTAGCCGCGCGGAGCGGGCACCGGCTCGAACCGAGCAGCGGCACGACGGCAGGCGAACGGGGAACCCATGCAGAACCAGCACGACATCGAGGCCCTGCAGGCCTACGTGGCCGAACTCGAGGCGCGGAACCGGGAGCTGCAGGAGGCCGCCGAGCGCCCAGCGGGCCGCAGCAGTCGGAGCCGCGGGCGCGGGCGCACCGCTCTCGCGCTCGCGCTGGTGCTCGTGAGCGTGGTCCTCGCCCCCGTCGCCGTGCTCGGCACCTGGGCGCGGCTGCAGCTCGTCGACACCGATCGCTTCGTGCAGACCTTCGCACCGCTCGCCGAGCAACCGGAGGTGCAGGCGTTCGTGACCGATCAAGTCGTGGACGGCATCGAGCAGAATCTCGACATCGACGGGATGGTGGGAGAGGTCTTCGACGGCATCGCCGAGCTCGAGCTGCCCCCGCGCGCGCTGGCCGCGCTCTCGCTGCTCGAGGGGCCGGCGGCGGAGGGCATCAGATCGCTCCTGGGCACCGGCGTGGAGCGCGTCGTCGCCTCGCCGCAGTTCGCGCAGCTGTGGGAGACCGCGCTGCGCGAGACCCACAGCCGCGCCATCGCCGTGATCCAGGGCGACCCCAACCGGGCGCTCCAGCTCTCCGACGACGGCACCCTCTCGCTCGAGCTCGACACGATCATCCGCGAGGTGAAGCAGGTGCTCACGCAGCAGGGTCTCGGCTTCGCGTCGAACATCCCCGAGATCGAGCGCTCCATCCCGATCCTCACCGCGGACTCGCTGGTGCTCGTGCGGACGCTCTACCAGGTCGCCGTCGCCGCGGGCTACTGGCTGCCGTGGGGCGTGCTCGCGCTGCTCGTCGCGGGCATCGCGGTCGCACGCAACCGCACCCGGGCGGTCGCCTGGGCCGGAGCGGGGCTCGCCGCCTCCTTCCTCCTGCTCGCGGCGGGGCTCGGCATCGGCAAGCAGTTCTTCGTGGGTGCGGTGAGTCCGTCGGTGATGCCGGCGGCCACCGCCCGGGTGCTCTTCGAGCAGCTGACGGCGCTCATCTCCTCGACGCTGCTGGCGCTGGTCGTGCTCAGCCTCTTCGCGGGCATCGGCGGCTGGCTCGCGGGAGCCTCCCGCCCGGCCCGAGCGATCCGCGGCGCCGCCGAGAGCGGCTTCTCCGCCGCCCGCACCGCCGCCGACCGGCGCGGGATCGGCACGGGGGGCTTCGGCCGCGCGATCGAGCGCTGGCGCTCCGCCATCGTGCTCGCGACGGTGGGGATCGGCGTGCTCGTGCTGTTCCTGAACCGGCCGATCTCGATGGGCGGCGTGATCGGCACGCTGATCGTCGTGCTCGTGGTGCTGCTGCTGGTCGAGCTCGTGCGGCGACCGGCTCCGGCGGCCGTCCCCGCGGCGAGGGCGGCGGAGACGGAGGAGGCCGATGCCGGATGACCCCGAGGTCGCGGAGCACGGAGCGATCGACCGCGGACGGGCGGTACGGCCGCTCCTGGTGAAGCTGCGCCCGGGGCGACCGCTCGTCACGGGTTTCGCGGTGGCGATCGGCGCGATCCTGGCGGTCTCGCTGGCCATCGCGGTGGCGTCGATCTCGGCCGTGCTCGTCTCGATGTTCCTCGGCCTGTTCCTCGCGCTCGGACTGGACCCCGCGATCAGCGCGCTGGAGCGGCGCCGGATCCCTCGCACCGGGGGCATCGCCATCGTCGCGATCGCCTTCCTCCTCGTCATCATCGTGATCGGAATCGTCATCGTCCCGGCGACCGTGCGCCAGTTCGCGCACCTCATCGGCGAGGCCCCCGAGGCGTACGAGGCGATGCAGAGCAGCGACTGGTACCTCTCGCTCGAGACCGCGCTGGGCATCGACCTCTCCGCGGTCGTCTCCGACGGGGTGCGCTCCGTCACGAACCTGTCCAACTTCCTGGCCGTCTCGGGGGGACTCCTGCAGGTGGGCCTCGGCACCATCGGCTTCGTCTCCAGCAGCGTCATGGTCGTCGTCCTCACGCTGTACTTCGTCTCGTCGCTCTCGATGATGAAGATCGCGCTGACCAGCCTGGCGGCGGCCTATCGACGCGCCCAGGTGTCGGACCTCATCGATCAGATCACCCGCTCCGTCGGATCCACGGTGGCGGGCGGCATCACGCTCTCGAGCTGCAACGCCGCCGCGGTGTTCCTGCTGCAGTGGGCGATCGGCTCCTCCGTGCCCGTCCTCATGGCGATCGCCGCCTTCTTCGTCACACTCGTGCCGCTGATCGGATCCCTCGTGTTCCTCGTCATCGGCGGCGTGGGCGCGCTCTTCATCAGCCCGGGGGCGGCCGCCGTGTTCGTGATCGGCTATTTCGTGTACATCGAGATCGAGGCCTATGTCATCACACCCCGGATCATGGGCCGCGCGGCGGCGGTGCCGGGTGTGCTCGTCATCACCGGGGCCATGATCGGCGCTGCGCTCATGGGCCTGCTGGGCGCGCTCGTCGCGATCCCGATCACGGCATCCGTCCTGATCGTCCTGCGCCAGATCGTCATCCCCCGCCAGGACGCGCGGATGCGAGCGGAGGAGGACTCGCGAGTCACCCCCCACGGGTGATGGACGGCGATCGGGGGCGTCGGAGCGGGTCAAGATGGGATCGCGCACAGGCGACGATCGCGATCGACGGGAGCAGACCGTGCACCGACCACTGGCGGGTCTCACCCGCTCGAACCTCATCACGGAACTGCTCTCCGGCGTGACCCTGCTCGCCATCGCGATCCCGCTCAACATCGGCTACGCCCAGATCGCCGGGCTCCCGCCGACGGCCGGTCTGTACGCGCTCGTCGTGCCGACCGTGGTCTACGCGCTCGTCGTCTCCTCCCGCCAGGTCGTCGCGTCGCCGGACGCGGCCGCCGCCGCGCTCGTCGCCTCCTCGATCGGCGGCCTCGCCGCGGCCGGCTCGGCGGACTACGCGACGATGGCCCTCGCGCAGGCGATCATCTGCGGCGTGCTGCTCCTGCTGCTGGCGTTCTTCAAGCTCGGGTTTCTCGCGAACTTCCTCTCGAAGCCGATCCTGATCGGCTTCGTCGGCGGCCTGGCCCTCGACATCCTCGTCTCGCAGATCGCGAAGATGCTGGGGGTGAGGATCGACTCCGGCGGCGAGTTCGTCGAGAAGCTGGGAGGCCTCCTCGGGGGCATCGGCACCGCGAACGGCTGGTCGATGCTGATCGCCGGCACCGCCGTGGTGATCCTGCTCGTGGGCCGCAGGCTCGCGGCCGCGGTCCCGTGGGCGCTCGTCGTGATGGTCGTCGCCACGGTCTCCGTCGTGATCGCGCGGCTGGATGAGCAGGGCGTCGCCGTGCTGGGCGAGGTGCCGGCGGGGCCGCCCTCCCCGACCTGGCCCGTGCTCTCATGGCTGGAGTGGCTCGCACTGGTGCCCTCGGCCATCGCTCTCACGCTCGTCATCACCGCCGAGGGACTGCTCGTGTCCCGCGCGTACGGGGAGAAGCGCCGCTACCCGGTCCGGCCGAATCGCGACCTGTTCGCGTTCGGCCTCGCCAACATCGCCGCGGGCGCCCAGGGGAGCTTCGCGATCGGCTCCTCGACCAGCCGCACGGCGGCCATGGACCAGGCCGGCTCGCGCACGCAGCTCCCCTCGCTCGTGCTCGCCGCGGGCACGCTGCTCCTCCTCCTGTTCGGCACCGGCCTGCTCGCCGACATCCCCTCCCCCGCGATCGGCGCGATCGTGGCGATCGCGATCCTGCCGCTGCTCGGCGTCAAGGAGTTCGCCGAGCTCTGGAGACGCGACCGCTTCGAGTTCGCCGTCGGCGCCATCTGCTTCGCGGTGACCCTCTTCGTGGGATCGATCCCCGGCATCCTCGTCGCGTTCGTCCTCGCCCTGATCAATCTGGCCAAGCGCGCCGCGTCTCCCGCCATCGACGTGCTCGCCGACGACGACGACCCCCGGGAGTCGCTGCTCGAGGACGCGCCCCCCGGCTCGATGACGGCGCCGGGGGTGATCGTGATCCGGATCGCCGCGCCCCTGTTCTTCGCGAACGGGGCCGTCTTCGCCGACGCGGTGAAGAGAGCGGTCACGGCCGCGGGCGAGCACGGCGTGCACGCCGTCGTCATCGACATGGAGGCGGTGACGGATACCGACGTCACGGCCGCCGAGTCGCTCGAGGGCCTCGCCGCCTGGCTCGCCGACCGCGACATCCTGCTCGCCTTCAGTCGTGTGCGCCCCGCCTCGAAGGCCCGGCTCGTGGATCTGGGCATCCTCGAGGGCCAGCACGTCTTCGTGACGAATCGTGCCGCGGTGGCGGCGCTCGCGAATCCCGCGAACGAACCGGGAGCGCAGCCGTGATCCCGGCCCTGAGGAAAGGAAACCGATGACCCACTTCCGATACGGACCCGTCGAGCTCCATCTCGTCGGCTTCACCGGCGACGCTCCGAGCCCGGAGGTGCTCGGAGCCCTCGAGGATCTCCTCGAGACCGGGCTCGTGCGCCTCCTCGACTTCGTCCTCGTGTCGAAATCCGAGGACGGCGTCATCGACATCGTCGAGATCGAGGCCGCGGGGTCGCCCGGCCTGAGCGGTGCGGCGCCCCTGGCCTCGGGCCTCGTGGGCGCGGAGGACGTCGAGAGCCTCTCCGAGGCCATCGCTCCCGGTTCATCCGCGGCGCTCGTCGCGCTCGAACTCGCCTATCAGCGCGAGCTGGCCGAGAAGCTCGCGGCCTCCGGCGGCGAGGTGCTCCGCAGCGAGCGCATCCCCGCCCCGATCGTCAACGCCGTGCTCGACCTCGCCGAGCAGGAAGAAGGAGACTGACATGCCCATCCGCAGAATCGGCCGCCCCGGACTCATCGGGCTGGCCGCCCGCACCGCAGTGGTCGCCGGCACCGCGTCGGCCGTCGCCGGCGGCGTCGACAACGCCCGTCAGCGCAGAACCCAGGCGGAGTACGAGCAGCAGCAGTACCAGGCGGCTCAGCAGCAGGCCCAGATCGACGCGGCGGCCCGCAACGCCGCCGCGCAGGTCGCGGCTCCGGCTCAGAGCGCTCCTCCCGCGGCCGCCGCACCGGCACCGGCGGGCGATGGCATCGCCGACCAGTTGCAGCAGCTCGCGTCCCTCATGCAGGCCGGGGTGCTCTCCGCCGAGGAATTCGCGGCGGCCAAGGCGAAGCTGCTCTCCTGAGGCCCGCGGATGGGATCGATCATCGGCCAGGCCCTCCCCCTGGCGCTCGGGATCGCGATCAGCCCCGTGCCGATCATCGCCGCGATCCTGATGCTCCTCTCCCCTCGGGCCCGGACGACGAGCATCGGATTCCTCATCGGATGGCTCGCGGGCATCATCGTCGTCGTCTCGGTGTTCACCCTGGTCTCCGCCTTCCTGCCGGAGGAGGGTCCGGCAGGGCCGAAGCCGATCCTCGGTACGATCCAGCTCCTGCTCGGAGCCGCACTGCTGTTCCTGGCCGTGAAGCAGTGGCGCGGTCGCCCCGGGCCCGATGATCCGCCGCAGCTCCCGGAGTGGATGCAGTCCATCGACGGCGTCTCCTTCGGCGGCGCGCTCGGGCTCGGGCTGCTCCTGGCCGCCGCCAATCCCAAGAATCTGCTGCTCGGAGCGAGCGCGGGGGTGACGATCGGCGCCGCCGGACTGGGGCTCGGAGCGAACGCCGCCGCCATCGCCGTGTTCACCGCGCTGGCCGGGTGCACGGTGCTCGCCCCCGTGCTGGGGTACCTCGCGGCGACGAACCGGCTCGCCGCGCCGCTCGGATCGCTGCGCGACTGGCTGTCGCGGGAGAACGCGGTCGTCATGACGGTCGTCCTGCTGCTGCTCGGCGTCTCCGTGCTGGGCAAGGGAATCGGGAGCTTCTGACGTCCGTGCGGCCCGGAGCTCGATCCGATCGGCGGCTCGCGACGACCGCTCGGACCGGGCCCTCGTCGGCAGCCACCGGCGCGGGTGACCACGACGATCGTGATCTCGCGAGCGACGCAGGGGGGATCCATAGCTAGACTGAGGCCATGCCCGAGGGCGAAGCGCATCGACAGCGGCGGTTCAGACACGCACCGCCGCAACGGCAGCCTGGCCACATCGACCGGCCCAGGATCGTCCGCCTGCTCGACGAGCGCACCGGCACCGATCCGACGCTGCTCGTCGTCGCCCCCAGCGGGTACGGCAAGACATCAGCGGTGAGCGAGTGGGCGTCGACCCACCCGGGCAGGGTCGCGTGGCTCACGGTGGGCCCGTTCGAGACGGACAGCGCCCGTCTCGGCCTCGAGGTGCTGCGCGCGCTGCAGGAGCTCGCGCGCTCCGAGGGCGCACCCGATCTGCAGCCGCTCCTGGAGATCGCGGCGGGCGAACTGGTCCCGGCGGAGATGTTCGAGCTGCTCACCGAGGCGCTGGACCGGGTGGCCGCGCCCGTGTACCTCGTCGTCGACGATGCGCACCGGGCGCAGGATCAGATCCGCGAGGGCCTGCTCGGCGCGCTGATCGGCGCGGAAGACAGCCCGCTCAGGCTCCTCATCATCGGCACCAGCTATCTCGAGATCGCCCTCAACCGGCTCGTCCTGAGCCGGCCCCACCTCACCGTCCGCGCCCACGACCTCGCGTTCGACCTGGACGAGATCGAGAGCCTGTCGGCCCGGCTCTCCCTCCCCATCGACCCGCAGACCACGCTCGCCGAGACCAAGGGGTGGCCGATCGCGATCCGCCTGGTGCAGATCACGGGTGTGCGACCCGGCCCGGACGGCGCCCCCGACGAGTCCCTCATGCGCGAGTACGTCAAGGAGCACCTGCTCTCCTCCGTGCCCGCCGAGATCGCGGAGTTCGCCCTGCTGACCTCCGTGTGCGCGGAGATGAGCGCGGGAATGGCGGCGGCCGTCTCCGGGCGCGACGACAGCGCGGAGCTCCTCGAACGCTGCGTGCACATCGGGCTCTTCATCGACCGCTACGACACCCCCGATGGGGCGATGTACCGCTGGCACGCGGTGTTCGCGCGCTACTGCAGGGCCATCCTCGAGGCCACCCGGCCCGAGACTCGACGAACGGCCAGCGCGTCGGCCGCGGCCTTCGCCGTGCAGGGCAATCCGCTCCTCGCGATGTCGTACTGGGTGCAGGCGGGCGAGACCGAGCGGGCCGTCGAGACGATGCTCGCCCACTGGCCGGAATTGGTCGTCGGACCCGAAGCGCCCGCGCTGCTGCACTGGTGCGCCTCGCTCCCGCATCCCTACGACGACGATCCGCGCGTGCTGCTCGTGCGCGCATGCGCGCAGGACATCACCGGTGCGAGCGACGTCGCGCGCATGCTGCTCGCCCACGCGGAGGCGCGGGCCCAGCACCTCGACGATCGCAGCGAGTACGAGGCGATCCGCGTTCAGGTGCTGCTCCAGCTCGTCGACGACCGCGACGAGCTGGCGGTCGTCGCGACCCGGGCGCGCGACCAGCTCAGGGCCCCGTCGTCGATGTCGGCTCGGACCCGCGCGGCGGTCACCTATCTGCTGGGTTTCGCGGAACTGCGGCTCCGCCGCTCCCCCGAGCTCATCATCCAGCTCCTCTCCTCGGCCGCCGTGGAGGCCGAGGCCGTCGGCAACGGCGCGCTCGCCCGTCGATCCCTCGACCACCTCTCGTACGTGCTGGCCTGGACGGGGCGGCAGCGCGAGGCCCAGGCGGTCCTCGACCGGCGGCACGACACCGACGACGACGAGTCCTGGACGGCCTACGGCGGGGCCCACGCCGCGGCGGCGACCGCGGCCGGCCACATCGCGTACTGGGGAGACGATCTCGACCGCGCCCAGGCCGAGTTCACCCGAGCCATGCGCGGCGGGAGTTCTCCGCTCGCCTTCGCCGGCATCGCGAGGATGATGCTGGCGTTCACCGCGGCGGCCTCCCGCGACCCGGGGCTGTGCCACCGGGCCGCGCGAGAGCTGCAGGCGATCCCCCAGCAGATGCACCGGGGCGTGTCGTGGCCCGCCTTCCGCGACGCGTCCCGCGCGGCACTGCACGAGGCGGCGGGTCATCGGGCGCAGGCGATGAAGATCGTCGAGCACTACGCCGAGTCGAGCGATCTGCCGCTCGTGAGCGTGCTGCTCTCCGGCATCGCCATGCGCGCCGGGAGGGCGGAGCTCGCGGCGAGCATGCTGAGCCGGCAGGAGCGCTACCTCTCCGCGTCCTACATCGTCACGGCGAAGCTCGCCGCGGACGCCCTCGTGCGCGCGCAGCGCGCACTCGAGGATCCGGCTCACGAGCTCGTCGAGCAGGCCCTCGAGATCGCCTCGGCCGAGGACGTGCGCCGCCCGTTCTCGGGAGGCGGGATCGCGATGCGCAAGCTCCTCACCGAGCACCTCGCGTGGGGAACCCGGCACGAGCAGTTCATCTCCGAGTGCCTCGCCCTGCGCACCACCTCGGGGCCGCAGGACCAGCTCTCCGAGCGCGAGAACGCCGTCTTCTCCCAGCTGCGCACGACCAAGACGATGCAGGAGATCGCCGAGGTGCTCGGCGTATCGATCAACACGGTGAAGACGCACCAGCGATCGATCTACCGCAAGCTCGGCGTCGCCAGCAGGCGCGAGGCCGTGCGCTTCTTCTCGTAGCGGCCGGCGGAGCGCGCCGGCTCACTCCTCCAGGGCGATCTCGACCGCCGCGTTGACCGCGGGGGCCGGGATCGGAACCGTCGCGACGATCACGCTTCCCGCGCCGGCGAGCTGCTCGGCGAACTCCCTCGCCCAGATCGGTTCGAGGGCGACGACGACCGCCGCACCCCCGTCGGGGACGTACTGCGCGAGCTCGCGCAGGTCCTCCTCGGCGATGAGGCCGCGCGCGTGCAGCGCGAGATCCGCGGGTCGCGTCCCGTCGATCTCGATCTCCCGGATCAGCGCTCCTCCCGCGGCCGGCTTCGCGATCAGGACGAGGTCGAGGATCCGGACATCGCCGTTCTGCACCCGCTCCGCAAGCGCGCGCAGCAGGCTCGGGGGCGGCTCCTCCGCTTCGAACGAGATCACGTTCAACTCGACGGAGCCGTACGAGAGGCCGGCGGCCCCGGCCCCCAGGCTCATCTCATCGGCCTTCTGCGCTACCCGGCGAGCGCGCGCGCCTTGAGCTGCTCGTACTCCGCCTGACTGATCGTGCCGGCCTGGAGCAGCGCCGCGGCCTTCTCGATCTGGGTCGCCGGATCCACCTGCGCGACCGAGCGGATGTAGTCGTCGGCCTCCCGGCGGGTCTGGCGGGCGGCGGCCGCACTGCGACGGCTCATGCCGTCACCCCGCGCGATGAGATAGACGAGGGCCGTCAGGAACGGCACGAAGATCAGGAAGATCACCCAGATCGCCTTCGCCCATCCCTTGAGGGTCTCGTCGCGGACGATGTCGGCGAGCACCGAGAACAGCGCCATCAGATACGCGATGAAGATCGCGGCCCAGAAGAACCATCCGATGATGGCCCAGAACGATTCCCAGAACGACATTTCGGTGTTCCTCTCCCTCGAGCGTCTCCCGCCAGCGTGACAGGCGAAGGGCCGCCGCGGCCGCCGCCTTCATCCTGCGCGGGTGAGGCGGCGGGCGGGCGGGCGGGCAGTGAGAACGAGAACGACCCCGGTCGAGCCGGGGTCGTGGGGGGGTGTGTGGTGGACGGATCGGGAAGGTCTCGTCGCTCGCCGCGCGCTCCGAGGACCCTTGTAGAACGGGGCGAGGAGAGGAACCTGCCGTCGGTCGCGTCGAGGGAGCTCCACTGGGGGTGGCCTCTCATGGCGTCGGTCGCACTTCGTCAGGGATGTCGTCGAGGTTGATGCGGCCACCCCGTTTCGCGAGGTCGATCGCATTCGACGGCATCGGTCGTCGGTCGCCAGCTCGCGCATGATGGCGGCGATGGCGTGGTGCGTCTGTCGTCGGTGGCTCTGCACACGGAGGAACCGCAGCGTTCGCGGGCCTCCGTGCTGCCCGAGAGAGGCTGGCCTCGCAGCTGACCTTCGAGCGGATGAGGGGGCCGGTCATCAGGCGGTAGTGACGAGTCCGCTCTCGTAGGCGGTGATCACGAGATGGGTTCGGTCGCGGGCGTGGAGTTTCGCGAGCAGACTACCGATATGGGTCTTGACGGTCTTGATCGAGATCGTGAGATCGGTGGCGATCTCACTGTTGGACAGCCCGCGGGCGACGAGTGCGAGCACCTCCGTCTCGCGTTCGGTCAACCGGTCAAGTCGTCGCACCGGTGCAGCTGGGCGGGTGGTGTAGTGCTCGATGAGTCTGGTCAGGATCGCGGGCGCGAAGCGCGACTCGCCGCTGTGGGTGCGGCGGATCGCGTCGAGGAGTTCATCGGGACGGGCGTCTTTCAAGAGGAACCCGCTCGCCCCGGCACGCAGTGCGCCGTAGACGTACTCGTCCAGCTCGAACAGGCTCAGCACGAGCACCCTGCACCCGGCCAGAGCCGGGTCAGCGGTGATGGTGCGGGTCGTCTCGATGCCGTCTCCGCCGGGCATGCGGATGTCCATCAGGATCACATCTGGGACGAGTTCACGCGCCAGACGGGTGGTGTCCTCCCCCGTGCCGGCCTCCGCTACGACGGCGAGGTCGGTGGTGCTGCCGATGAGGAGGGCGAGGCTGTGCCGCAGGAGAGGCTGGTCGTCGGCGATGAGTACGCGAATGACGGGTAGCGAGACCTCCGCGGTCATGAGCGCACCGGGTCGGGAATGCGAGCGGTGACGTGGAACCCTCCGTCGGCGTCGGGCTCGGCGTGCAGCGTGCCTTCGAGGACCGCTACACGCTCGCGTAACCCGTCGAGGCCGTGCCCCGCGCCCGGCTGAGCCTGCCATGGCTCGCGCGGCCCAGCGTCCTGCACCTCCACGAGGACGATCTCCCCGTCCCTCCTGACGCTGACACGGGCATGCGTCGGGCCGACATGGCGGATCGTGTTGTGCAGCGCTTCGCGCACGACGGCGCAGACAGTGAGCTGCACGCCCGGCGAGACCTCGCCGGGGTCTTCGATGCCGAACGTGGCGATGAGGCCGGCGGTGTTCGCGTCTCGCACGATCGAGGGCAGGTCGGCGAGAGTATCGGCGGGCCGCAACGGTGCGGTATCCGGATCGCGGAGCACGGCGAGCATGCGGCGCAGTTCGGTCGTGGTCTCTCGGCTGACGCGTTCGATGTCGGTGAGCGCGTCAGCGCGCTCGCGATTCCCGTCGGGGCTTGTGACGGTGCGGGCGGCAGCTGCGCGGACGGTGATGAGTCCGAGACCGTGTGAGACGAGATCGTGCAGGTCGGATGCGATGCGCAGTCGCTCGGTCTGCTTCGCGCGCTCGCCCGCCCATGCCGCGAGTTCTTCCTCGTAGCGTCGGCGCTGCCGTCGGGTGCGATCGAACGCCCACGCGATCACCGATACCGCTACCGCGGCGGCGACTCCGACCGCCGCCCATGCTGCTTCCGGGCGGTCGACACCCACGAATGAGAGCAGTCCGGCGAGGACTGCCAGGAGCCCGGCGGCGGCGAGCCACGCGCGGGAGCGCCACGTCGGCCGGTCGACATCCATCATTCAATTCTAGATTCCGGCGTTCAGGCCCGCATCGGACCTGGGTCTGAGAGACCTGGGACCGAGCATGACCCTGCCCCGGTCCGATGACTACGCCGACGCCGCCTGGTGGCATGGATGGATGCTGACAATCGACGGACTCACCAAACGCCACGGCTCCCGCACCGTGATCTCCGACGTGACCTTCCACGCCTTCCCCGGCCGAGTGACGGGGTTCCTCGGCCCGAACGGAGCGGGCAAGTCTTCGACGCTCCGGATCCTGCTCGGCCTGAACCGTCCCGCCGCAGGCACCGCGCTGATCGGCAAGCAGCCGTATCGGAGCCTACGCGACCCCCTGCGCACCGTCGGGTCGATGCTCGACGGCTCTGGAGCTCACCCCTCCCGCACCGCCCGCAATCACCTGGGCTGGGTCGCACGCAGCAACGGAATCCCCCAGAGCCGTGTGAAGACGGTGCTCGAACAGGTCGGTCTCCAAGACGCCGCCCGCACCCGCGTCGGCAAGTTCTCCCTCGGCATGGGTCAACGTCTCGGGCTCGCATCCGCTCTCCTCGGCGAACCTCAAGCCCTGGTTCTCGACGAGCCGGTGAACGGGCTGGATCCTGAAGGCATTCGGTGGATACGCGGACTCATCCGCGGCCACGCGGACGCCGGAGGCACGGTCCTGCTGTCGAGTCACCTGATGAGCGAGGTCGCCGAGATCGCCGACGACCTCGTCGTCATCGCCGAAGGTCGAGTCGTCAAGACCGGCACGGTCGCTGAGGTCACCAGGGGGTACGCGACGTTGGAAGACGCGTTCTTCGGCCTCACCGGCGGAACCGCAGGACAGTCCCGATGAGCTTCCTCCGCACGATACTCACCGAACTGAGCAAGACCGCGACGCTCCCCGGGGTCTGGGCCGGGATGGCCGTGGCCGTGCTCGGGTCAGTGGCGCTGACGATACTCAACGCGGTCACTGTCCGCGGCGCCGTCACATCTGGGCGCCCCGAGCTGGTCGCGGACACCTCGCCGTTCGAGACGGCCTTCACGATGATGCCGCTGGGGACCGTCGGCGCTGTCGTGATCGGTGTCATCGCGATGAGCAGCGAGTACACCGCCGTGCGCACCGACGCCGGCGGTGGAAGACAGATCACCACCACCCTCACCGCCGTCTCCGGACGGCTCCGCCTGTTGTCGGCCAAAGCGATCACCGTCGTCGTGCTCGTCACGGCGATCGCAGTCGTCACGGTGCCCCTCAGCGTTCTCGTCGCGAACGTGATCATCGGGGAAGCCGGAACGGAGATCGTGTCCCTCGATCATGCGGCGCGTCGCTGGGCGGGAGGCGCTCTCTACTGGATCCTCATGGGCCTGCTCGCGTTCGCGATCACCGTGATCGCCCGCAGCGGCATCATCCCGCTCATCATCCTCATCGCCAACAGCTCCGTCGTATCGTTCTCCCTGCTGCTGACAAACCTCACCCCGCTCGCCCATTGGCTTCCCGACATGGCCGGCCGCAACCTCTTCGGCTTCCCCGCGGACTCCGTCGTCCCCGGCGGCCTCGAACCCCTCCCCGGCGCCATCGTCATGACCGGATGGACCCTCGCGCTCCTCCTCATCGCCGGCATCGTGTTCCGACGCAGGGACGCGTGAGATCCCCGATGACGCTCGCCCGCACTACCTCCGCAGAGCTGATCAAGCTCGCCACCCTCCCCATCGTGACTGCCACAACTCTCGGAACGATCGCCACGTCGATTGTTCTCACCGCGGCGATCGCGGCATCCTCCACCGTCCCCGTCAGTGCCGTCGAGGTGACGGTCGCGACGATCCCGTTTCTCCAGATCGGCCTCATCCTCATCGGCGTTCTCACCATCGCCACCGAGTATCAGGGCGGCCAATTCCGGACCACCCTCACCGCAACACCGCATCGCTGGCGCGCCCTCGCAGGGAAAACCCTCGCCTTCCTCGGCACCACGGGAGTCGCCGGCGGCGTCGCAGTCGGCGCAGGCTGGTCGACCGCCACGATCGCGCTCGACATCCGCCAGATCGCCGCCGCAGGCGACGCGAGTCTGTGGCCGGTGGCCGGCGCAACGCTCTACCTCGTCTTGCTCGGCTCGCTCGCGTTCGTCATGAGCGTGCTGATGCGATCACTCATCCCACCTTTGGTGACGATGCTCGGCCTCGTCCTCATCGTCTCCCCCCTCGTCGGCAGCCTCACGGAGCATGCACGCTGGCTTCCGGACAGAGCAGGAAGCCTTCTCTACCTCACCGACACGGATGCCGTGCTCGACGCCGGGAGCGGCGCACTCGTCCTCGTCGGATGGATCACGGCCACAGGCATCGCTGCGAGTACCGCCTTCATCCGACGTGACGCATGAGTCCACACCTGCGGGCAAACACTCTGCTCAGAGCCGCGGTAAGACGCGAGCCCAGCGAGATCTCACAGCACGATCTGCAGAAGACGACATCGTGGGGCAGTCAAATCCGCATCCCTCCGAGGCCTCAGCAGCGCTTCGGTTCCTGTCGGCAAGGAATGGAAACTACACCCCGTTGGCAACGGTCGGTCTCGCGCGCAGCCATCGGGTTGCCGCCTATGAGCCCGTAGCCGCCAGGAGCAGGGCGACACGCTGCTGCGGCTACCCGGAAGCGTTCTCCACGTGGTTCTCGTAGCCGATGATGACGAGGTGTACGCGGTCGCGGGCGTGGAGCTTGGCCAGGATGCGGTTGACGTGGGTCTTCACGGTCGGCACGGTGAGGAAGAGCCTTGTCGCAATCTCGGAGTTGGTGAGGCCTTCCACGACACAGGAGAAGACGTCTCCTTCTCGCGGGGACAGCACCGCGAAAGGATCTGGCCCGGTGGCCGTGGCGCCGTGGGGCTGAGCATCAGGAACGACGAACGTTTCGATCAGCTTTCTGGTGATGTGCGGGTCGAGCACGCCGTCTCCGGCTGCGACGGTGCGGATCGCGTCGGTGAGCTGCTCCGGGGTTGCGCTCTTGAGGAGGAACGCGCTCGCTCCTGCTCGGAGGCTGCCGTAGACGTACTCATCGAGGTCGAACGTGGTGAGCACGATTACCCGGGTCGCTGGGTGCGTGGTGGTGATTCGCCTGGTCGCCTCGATCCCGCCCATGCCGGGCATCCGCACGTCCATGAGGACCACGTCAGGCCGAAGGGACGCTGCATGGGCCACGGCCTCTTCGCCGCTGCCTGCCTCGCCTGCGACTTCGAGGTCGTCGGTCGCTTCGATCACGAGTGCGTTGCCGGTGCGGATCAGCGCGTGATCGTCGACCAGCATCACCCGTGTCCGTGGATCAGTCATCTCGCCCCCGGTCCCCGCGAGGGTGCAGTACGGCAATGGTGCGCCATCCTCCTCCGTATCGCGGCCCTGACTCTGCATGACCGCCAAACGCACGGGCGCGCTGTTCGATGCCGATGAGTCCGTGGCCTGGAATGTGCGGTGCCACCTTGGGGAGCCCGTCGTCTTCGATTCGAACCTCGATTCGGGCGTTCACGTGCAGGATCGTCACGGTGGCAGCCGAGGGCGCATCCGCGTGACGGAGCGTGTTCGTCAACGATTCCTGCACGATGCGGAAGACCGCCTGCCGCACGGCCACCTCAGCGGGCATCGGGTCGCCGTCGCGGGCGAGCGTCACCGGAAGTCCCGCAGTGCGGAAGCGCTCGACAAGCTCTTCGACGGTCGGGAGATTGTTGCCCGAATGATGCAGGTTCTCGTTCAGACCAGCGTCAGCGGTTCGGAGCATGTCGAGTGTGCGGTGCATGTCATCGAGGGCATCGCGACTGACAACCGCGATCTGCTCCACCGCCGCGTCCGCTTTGGCCGGGTTCCTCTCGCGAATGCTCGCCGCCCCGTTCGCAAGCGACACGATCACCGTCAGGGCGTGCGCGACCACATCATGCATCTCGGCGGCGATCCTCGTTCGTTCGGTGAGCGCGGCGTGGTCGATGCGCTCGTTCACGAGTTCCACGAGTCTCTGTTGCTGATCTCGACGGCTCTTCACGATGACGCCGATCACGAGCGCGATCAACGAGAACGAGTCGAACAGCCCGACCAGCGGCGGCTGCGCCCCGCGCAGGGAGTATGGGAGCGTTGCGAGCACCGTCGCGGCGACACCGATTGCGTACCCGATCGCCGCACGCCCGGTGGACTGCGTCGACGCGACCGCATAGAGCGCGAAGGCGAACGGAATCATCGGGAAGCCCGAGCCGGGCCTCGCCAGTGGGCTGAACGCGCACGCAAGCGCGACCACGATGAGCACCGTGAGCGGCCACCGGCGGCGCAGAAACAACGCGCCAGCGGTGATTGCGAGCAGCGGGTATCCCCACCATCCGAAGTCGTAGGCGCGGTAGAGGAGCGCGGCGAGATGCGGCCCGCAGGCCACCAGCACGACCATGGCATCGACCACGACGGGATGGCGACGCAGCCAGGCGATCGGTTTCACCGGCGGTCGACGCAGATCACCGATCTGCATACTCAACGGTTCAGCCACGCCCCCTCCATCGCCTCACGGTTTCAGTCGTCCTGGTTCCCATTCTCTCGGAGATACGCGGCCAACGAACGGTGCGCAAAGAACCCGCCCGCGATCACCGCCGCGAGCAGCACGACGATGCCGACACCGAGCGCGGACAGCAGTACACCGCCAGCGCCGGCGAGCACTCCGGCGACTGCAAGTATTCCGGCTACGATTAACGCGACTCCGGAGAGAATGATCCACGGCGCGTAGCCACGGTGCGCGGCGTTCCACACAGGGGTGCTGCGCAGCGCGGCGACGGTGCGGTACCCAAGGATCGGGTTTCGGGGGAACCTGCCGTTCCGGCAGGCGACACCCCACCAGAGGACGAGCAGTCCGACCATGATCGCGATCGTCGGGACCATGAGTTCAACAGGATTCATGCGAGCCATTTCCTTCGATTGCAACAGACGAGGTTCAGGCGTCGCGGGTTCTCAGCAGCACGCCGGACAGCACGAGCACGGCAGCAGCCCAGACGGCGAGCACTCCGAAGCCCGCCCAAGGGGTGAGCTGAGCCGCCGTCTCGAAATCAGAGACCAGACGGCGGCCCGCGATCGTCGGCAGATAGTCCACCGCATCCCGCACTCCTGGGATCGACCCGAGTACCGGCGGGAGGACAATCAGAAGCACCAACACTGCGATAAGCGCAGCGACCACATGACGGATGACTGCCGTCAACCCGACGGCGAGGATCGCGATCACCCCCAGATACAGCCCTGACTTCACACTCAAGAGGATGGCCTCGCCAAAGCTGATCTCGTACTGCACTTCGGTGCCGGGCAACACCAGGGCAGAGACGCACAGGGCGATCGCCGAACCGATGATGCCGACGAGGAAACCGGCGACGGCGAGCACGGTGGCCTTCGCGCCCAGCCATGGCAGGCGGGTCGGCAGAGCGAGCAGTGAGAGCCGCACTTGCCCGGAGGTGTACTCGCCCGTAACCGCGAGCACGGCGACGATCGCGACGATGATCTGCGCCCAGAGCACACTGTCGACGAACATCAGCGGCGTCGCGGCGATCTCCTGCCCGGCGAACCTGGGATCGGTGAGTCGGGAGATCATGCCGAGCGAGAGCATGGTGCCGGAACCGGCGATCATCACGACCGGCACGATGAGCAGGATGCGGTTGGACAACAGCGACCACAGCTTCAACGCTTCCGCGTTCATCGCCCCGCTCCAAGCCGGACCAGCCGAGGTCTGCGTGTTTCGACTATTCATCAGGGTTCCTTCTTTCTCCTCACACGTCCCGGGAACGCAGCACCACGGCCGCTGCGATCAGGCACACGACTGCCCAGCCGACGAGAACCAGGCCGCCGCCCCACGGGGTCAGCTCCGAGGTGGGGTTCTCAGCCGCGATCAGCAGACCGCCAGCGGGAGACGGAAGGTAGGGCACGACGTGTTGTATCGGCTCCCACGGGATCAACGTGATCGCCAGCGGCAGCACCCAGATGAACCCGATGACCGTCAGGATGCCTGCAACGAGGTTCCGCACGATCACTCCGATGCCGAGCGAGAGCATCGCGATGCCTGCGAGGTAGACACCGCTGCCGGTCACGAGTTGCACCGCAAGGCTGGTGTCGGCCGCAATGTCGACGCCGCCGATCGCGCCAGCGATCAGCGCGCCGCCAGCGCCGAGCACACCTGCAACAAACGCGGTAACCCCCATCACCACCGCCTTTCCGGCGAGCACCGGCCAGCGCGTTGGCGCGGCCAGAAAGGTCACTCGGCTCATGCCGGACGACCACTCGCTGCACGCGAACACGGCTGCGAGCACTGCGACGAGCATCTGCGCCCAAGATGCCCCGGTGAGGAGTTCCGTAGGCGTCGGTGTCGTCGACTCACTGCTCCGCGCCCACACGAGCAGCACCGCCAAACCCGCGATCAGGAGAAGCGCGACGAACATCGCGAGCGGGTACGAGATCAGGGTGCCGAACTTCACCCACTCCGCCCGCATCACGCGCACCGGCGTCGCCCGCGCCGCGACAGCGAACATCATGACGTGCGCCGACAATCGTCACCGGCACGGTACTCGGCAGCATCGCTCGTGAGCTCTGTGTACGCCTCTTCAAGCGTGCGCTGCACCGGAGCAAGCTCGAGCAACACGATCCCCGCATCCGCCGCTCTCTGAGCGATCTTCTCGACCGGCAGTCCCACGATCTCAGCCGTGGACGCATCGTGAGAAGTCGCGGTGACACCGGACGCGGCGAGCAGCCGCAACAGTTCACCGAGCTGCCCGGTGCGCACCCGCACTCGCTCCTCTTGCGCGGTCAGCTCTGAGAGCAGGGCATCCGCGATGAGTTCGCCCCGCCCGATCACCACGACATGCTCGGCCACGAGGGAGAGTTCGCTCAACAGATGCGAGGAGAGAAACACGGTGCGCCCCTCGCTGGCCATATGCGCGAGCAAGTTCCGCATCCACGTCACACCTTCGGGATCGAGACCGTTCACAGGCTCATCGAGAATCAACGTGTGCGGATCGCCCAACAGGGCGACGGCGATCCCGAGCCGCTGGCTCATTCCGAGCGAGAACTTCCCCGCCTTCCGCTTCGCGACGCTCTCAAGACCAGCAATCCCGATCACCTCGTCGACCCGCTTCCTCGCGATACCGTGCGTCGTCGCGACCGTGCGCAGATGATCGACCGCACGGCGAGATCGATGCGCCGACTTCGCATCCAACAAGGTGCCGACCTCCCGCAGCGGCGCACGCAGGCTCGCATACCGTTGCCCACCGATCAGCGCCTCGCCCGAGGTCGGACGATCCAAACCCACGATCGAACGCATAGTCGTCGATTTCCCAGAGCCGTTCGGCCCGAGAAACCCGGTCACCTTCCCCGCCTGCACCTCGAACGACAGGTCGCGGACAGCCCAGTTCTTCCCATATCGCTTACTCAACGACCGCACCTGAATACTCACAACAACCTCCGGCCTCGCGCAGTGAATCTCGATTCACTTCGACGCTACGGAGCCGTCCAGGAGTTGCGATGCCAACCACGGGTGGAACTTTCGAGGGCATCGACGGTATAGTCCAACGCCTGCACAGGGGGCGGGACCGTGAAGTGGCTCATCGCCGAGCGCAGCGAGCCGCGACCAGGAAAGACCTGACGAAGGCGCTCGACAACCTGTAACCCGGCGCATCGCGGCGGTGTCATCCGCGGGCAATGCGCTAGGTCCTTGGATTCGTGAGGCGGAACGCTCGGTCTAGATGCGCGGCATGAGAGAGTCGAGCCGTTCGACTCCCCCACCACTACCCAAAGCCGCTTCCGGTGACAGCTAATCGACGATATCCCGCATGCAGCGTTTCGTTTCCTATCGGCGAACAAGAACACGCCAGTACTCACGATGCAGGCCGAAACGGCCCCGGAATCGCCGAAAGCCTCCCACTCGCAATGAGTTGGAGGCTTTCCGTGGGTGGACGCAATGGAACGCTGCGGGAACAGGCGACGGCGGGTCGAGAGGCTGGTTTCCGCGTGGAATCAAGGCACTCTCGGGGATGCCGACCTCGCCGGGGAGCCGGACGACCCACTGATCGGCGCGTCAACGGAACCAAAGAAGCGACCTCGAACACGCCTCACGGACGAGGAAGTGGGCGCTATGCGAACAGCCCGAGCTGGCGGGATCAGCGTGAAGGCGCTCGCGAAGCGGTTCGGGGTTCACCGCGGCACCGTTTGGGCCCGAACCCGAAGCTCTGAGATTGAGAACAGGCAGAGCCAGTTAGGTTCTCATTTCCAAGACTTCACGCCGCTCGAGCCAACCGAGTAGAGAGTGCGCCA
The DNA here is from genome assembly GCF_053528595.1 of Leucobacter sp. Taxonomy (NCBI): domain Bacteria; kingdom Bacillati; phylum Actinomycetota; class Actinomycetes; order Micrococcales; family Microbacteriaceae; genus Leucobacter; species Leucobacter sp. The sequence continues at coordinate 49,921 of NZ_JAIVPF010000041.1, forward strand.
TGGTCAGGGAGCCTGATCGTTGATCTCTGGCACCTGCCCGAGGATCGCCTCGACCCGCCGTTCGAGATCAATCTCCCCTCGCTCACCCATACGGTTCATCAGAGATCGCGCATCGGATCGGAGCTGGGCGTCGGACGTCCTGAGACCTGCAGCGATTACCGGTGCGAGCGAGTGTGTCCGCAGGTCGTAGTGGTCGAGGCCTGATGTTTCGGCGGGGGCAAGGAGCATGGTCAGCGCGTCAAGTGCGACCCGTGGAAGCTCGTCGGCCGCAGCGGCCAGTTGCTCGCCGATCATCCCTTGCGTTTCCAGCTCGCCATCCAACTCAAGCGCCTCCACCAGCCTAGGGAGCCACCATGACGCCGGGAACTTCTCACTCCGGATGAACCAGTAGAAGTCCTTGAGTTCAGCCTTGTCCTCCGGATGTGCCTTGACGTGGAGAACCCGCTCGTCCCAAAGGTCAGCAAGTCGGTCACGAATGACGTCATCGACTACCTCGGCGTGCATAAATGACCACGCCGTATGCCCGATCGCGTCGCCGCGAGTCTCGGGGTCGGCTCGCGCGTAGAACTCAGTTCGTAGCGGGTCGTCGTCGCCGATGTGCCCTCGAATGATCGCTTCAATCACCCACTGGCCGATCCGTTGCTGCGGAGAGACATCACTACCCCACCCGATCGCGATCTGTTCGGCGTTGTTGATCGCGGCAACCATCGGATCCGAGAGGAGTCGATAGAGATCCGGGTGGTAGTAGTGCATGGCGATCGCTGTTGTCACCGCGATCTGTTGGTTCCGATCGAGCGCCGAGTGCGTGCCGAAGTAGGTGGGAAAGTTCTCCACGAGCCAGCCGTGAGCATGGTTGAAGAGTCTTCCGAGCCCCTCGCCGAGGACTGCACGCGAGGCCCCCCGAGGGTCTTCTAGCGCGAGCTGTTCGCGGAGTGCTGCGAGGGCTGGGGAGTGCCATTGGCGATCCTCACCGAGGCCAACGAGGTTGACCAGTCCTCGGAGCAAGATGGGCCACTTCCAGTTCACCGAGACCATAAGCGGGTCCCATCCGGACTCCTCGCCAAGTGTGCCGATGTACTCACTCCATACGGCGGTTCCGGACGCGGCGCCCAAGAGTTGACTCGCGAGTTGGCCCAGTTGCTCGTAGGGAAGCTTCGTAACCGAGGCATCTGAAGCCAAGTGGGCCAGGAATCGGATCGCAACCTTCTTTGCCTCGGTGAAGTCGGGATCGTCATCGAAGCGTCCGCCCTCAACCGGGAAATCGGACTCATCGGAGTGATCGAGGATATCCCCGATGAGAATCAGCACTTCCGTCCAAGGAAGGTCAAGTTCGGCCTTGAGCGCTCCCTCCCAGCCGCTGAGGACGGCCCGCAAGTAGGTCGGGCGCAGTCGCTGGACGAGGTCTCGCTGTCCAGCCAATGCCTGCGGCTTGCTGGTGATGACTGCCTCAAGCACTCTCGCCTGTCCCTCGTGGGACGGCTTGGGGCCCCAGCCGTCGCCCTCGTCATGCCAGCCTTCCAACTGGGCCACGAGTTCCATCGGCGCCAGGGCTGCCATCTCCTCCTGAGGCATCGGGCTGTTCGGACCGGTCCAGCCCGAGGTCTGGAATGTGGGACGCATGGGATCGTCGACGATGCCGTCTTCAGCGTCTAGCGCGTCCAGTTGCTCCCGGAGGGCGCCCGGGAGGAGTTCTCGCCCAACACCGGTCAACACGCGGTGCTGCCAACGCCTGTCCCATTGTGCGATCTGGTTGTGAATCTCTTCATCTGACTCACCCTGGTCACGCAGGTTGCGCGTGATTCGCGCTGCTGCGTGCTCCGTGACGTGACCTGATGCCAGCACGCCTTCCAGTGGGTCAAGTTCAGCGGGAGACACAGTGCCCAGCGCGCGGAGGAGCCTGATGAAGTCCGAGACAGCGAGTTGGTCGCGGGACTTGGCGTCCAGCATGAGTTCGCGTGCAACTGAGACCAGCTCGGCGTTCACAGTCTCATCAGCCGCCTGGCGCTCAAGTACTTCCGCGACTGCATAGAGCGAGATGCGGCGCACGATGAGGATCGGGTTCCTGTTGAGTGCCGCCCATGCCGTAAGTGGTTCCCTCGCCAGTTGCTCGATTGCCGCGTCGCGCACGGCGTCGATCAGCGCATCCTGAACCTCGTGGTAGTTGTTCCGCCTCCGGGCGATCTCAGAGCGTCCAAAGCCGCTGTGGTCGTAGTCTTCTCCGATGCTGCGTTCGTTCTCTTCGTGGAGGGTGAGCCAAGGAAGGATGGTCTTCAACGCGTTCTCCCCGAGGGCACGGGTCACCCTCGGAAGCTCGCGTGAATACCAATGTGCCTTCAACTCGGTCACCGGGTCACTATCGGTCCTCGCATCCTTCGTTGGCCGGAACAACTTGTTGGCGAACGAAACGCCGAACTTTGTTTCGCCGCCGTCCAGCAGGTTGACAGCGAATGACACGAGATCCCGTGGGTCGGTGCGCCACCCGTAGCCGCTGTCCTCCCAGTCATCTATGACCGGCTTCAGTCTTGCTGCGATCGCCGAAGGCATGCGGGAGCCCGCAGAGAATACGATTCGGCGGACCCAGGGGTTGCTGCTACCTGCAAGGGCACCTAGAACTTCGGCAACCTCGGCCGGAACATGCTCCGCCATCGCATCCAGGTAGCTAGCTTCAGGCCAGTACCTCTCGCGAACAGTGCCGTCGCTTCCGACCTCTGGTTGGGGCGGGCTGTTGAACGCTCCAGCGTCAGCGAGCGGCTTGACCCAGAGCGGATTCTTGAGGCCTTCGTAGAAGGCTCGGCGGAGTTGGAAGGACGTCAACCTGCGCAGCGCCGCTTGAATCTGCTCTTCGGTTGGAGCCTGGTACTCAGCCACCGACCTCGCCTCCCTCGTTGAGTTGATTGGCCTCGGCGAGCAGGTCCTCGATCGCGTGCAGGCTGTCGAAGAACTCGGCTCTGATGCCGTCCATTAGAGTCTCGGCCAGATCGATCCGCTGCCTCAGATCGTCGTCGGAAGGGATTGACTCTGGGTCGCTCTGCTCGTCGTGGAGGTGCGCCCACTTCACGAAGAAGTCCGTTATGTCCCTCCACTCACGGACCGCCGGATGATTGGTATTTCCGTCATCGGTGAGTAGCGCGGCCACATTGGCCGCTACTCGGCCGTCCTCGGCCGCGGCAGCCCTGACCAGTTCATCGAGAAGAGCCGCCAACTCTTGCGGAACGGGAACGTTCTCGACCTCTTGGAGGAGATCAAGATTCGGAAAGCGCGCAACGAGCGCCGGCAACTTCCGTACGTGGGTCGAACTCCTTGGGCCACCACTCGCAGCTCCAGCGATCCCGAGGGCACTTGGAAGGCGATTCATAATTTCGCGCATTGAGTGACAGATGTGCGAGACGCGAGTCCGTTCATCGCCTGGCTTCGAGGCACTGGCAAGCAGTTCACGAGCCGCCCGGTACATGCTCGCCAGGTCTGGGCGCTTCTCTTCCAGCCAGTCCGTGATTCGCGCTTGGCGATCTTTAGACGTCGACACTAGTCCGCTCAAGGCTCATGGTCCGCCCCTAACTCAGCGACTACCCGCGCCGCGAACTCTGGGTCGGCGTGGATGCGGGCGACGACATCGTCGGCGACCTTGTTCACGTCGATCGGACCGTTGTACTCAACGTTCACGCCGTGGCTCGGGTAGACGTAGTCAACGCGCAGCGAGTAGGCGCTCTCACCGTTGTCACCGTAGGCGGTAAGGACGTGATCGAAGACGAGCTGTACCTTCGTGTGGAAAATGTCAACGGTGTACGGGGTCTCCGGCAGGCTCCGGTCAAGGACGCGACGGATCGTGCTGTTGACGTCATTCGTGGTGGCAACTTTGCGCCGCCAGTCCTGCACAAGCTTCTCACGGAGGTGCTCCAGCAGCTGCTTGGCGCTGGCCTTGACGGCCTCCCGCTCTGCAGCGGTCAAGACGGGGTCAGGCTGAGTTAGCAGGTCAAAGATCGAGAGCTCTTCCTCAGTCATGCCCTCTCGAACGGCCCGTTCTTCCTCGGCGGTCAGTGTCTGGGACAGTTCAATGAGACGGCGCAGATACTCGTCGATGTTTACGCTGCCTGCGTTGTAGTCCTCGATGAGCTGTTCAATGCGTTCGACAAGCTCGTAGCGCGTGGGGTTCCGCAGAGCGGCCCTGATCGCCTGTTGACGGAGCAACTGCGCGAGGCGATCAGTTTCGGCGCGCCGCCGGCCTGCGAATTTAGCGGCGAGTCCGTCGAAGTCGATGAGCGACAGGTCGATCAGCGGGTCGGGGTTGGTGCCTTCGGCTGCAGCCCGGATGATGTACTCCTCTGCACCGACCGAACGGTCGAGCAGCGCGTCAACCGCGTCGGCTACTGCCGAGATGTCAGCCTCGGGCGGGCGTGTGACTTCGACGATGCGCTCGTGGAGCACGCGGATCGCGGCGACGGTGCGCTGCTGAGCCGCGGCCTTCGGGTTCGGCAGGAGCGCTTTGAAGAGCTTGCGCACTTGCCGTGCCTTGCCGGTGAAGTCGTTGCGGGTCTCCTCATCGACCAGCAGCGCCTCGACCGCAGCGTCGCGTTTGGCGATGTGGTCGAAACCTTCCGCGTCGCGCATCGCCAGGAGGTCAACACCGGCATTCGTACAGAACGAGGTCAGCTCGGCCACCGCAGCGTTCAACTCGCCCGCGAGTGCGTCGATGATCTCGATGGGCGACTCGCCCGCGCTCGCGGCCCCGTAGACGGCGAGGGCCTTCTCCAGGTTTCTGAAGACGCCGACGTAATCGACAATCAGCCCGTTGTCCTTCTCTGGGAAGACGCGATTGGCGCGGGCGATGGTCTGCATCAGGGTGTGGTTCTTCATCGGCCGGTCGAGATATACGGTCGAGACGCTGGGGGCATCGAAGCCGGTCATCCACATGGCGCAGACAAAGACGAGCCGCAAAGGGTCAGAGGCGTCTTTGAACTTCTCGGCGAGGTCTTCGCGGTTCATACGCTCGCGATGGGGGCGGATGTCGAGGCCCTGGTCGTCGAGCGTCTTCAGCTCGTTCTGGCTCTGCGAGACGACCACCGCCATGTCGGTGGTCTCCATCAACTCGATGCGTGAGGCGAGCCAGGGGCGCTCCAGCTCCGGTAGCGCATCGTGCTCGGCACGCAGTTCGGCCAGATGCTCCGCCCACGCCTCCTGCACCAGGGCATACATGCGCACGGCGGCGGCCTTGTCGAGGCCGACGTACATTGCCTTGCCCGCGAAGCCTCGCCCGACGAAGTGCCGCACCAGATCGGATGCGATGGTCTTCAGCCGCTCAGGTCGCGTGAGCAGGGTGTATTGGGTGCCGAACTCGCGCGCCAGCGCGCCCTCGGCGTCTTCATCCAACTCGGCTGCTTCGAGGAGTGAGTCGAGTTCGTCGGAGAAGTTCTCGTTGACCAGTTGCAGCTCAGGGATGCGGTTCTCGTAGTAGAGCGGCACGGTCGCGCCGTCTTCGATGGCATCGCGGAAGTTGTAGATGCTGACGTACTCGCCGAACTGCTCCCGGGTTGCCTGCTCTTCACCCGCGATCAGCGGCGTACCGGTGAAGCCCATCATCGACGCGTTCGGCAGCGCCCGGCGCATGTTCAACGCCAGGGTGTCGTATTGACTGCGGTGCGCCTCGTCGGTGATGACGATGATGTCCGAGCGCTCCGAGAGCACCGGCATCTCCCGCTCCCCCGCAGCCTTGGACGGCTGGAACTTCTGGATCAGCGTGAACACGTAGCGGTGATCGGCGGCGAGCAGCTCGCGAAGATGAGCGATGGATGCCGCGTGAACCCGCGCCTCCGGCGGCACCGCCCCGGCATCAGCGAACTCGCCGTGAAGCTGGGTATCGAGCTCGGTGCGGTCGGTGACCATAACGAACGTCCACTTGCCCGCAATCTGGCGCAGCACCTTCTGCGTGAACCACAGCATCGACAGCGACTTGCCCGACCCCTGGGTGTGCCAGAACACACCGAGGCGCTTGTCCTGCTCTGCACGAGCCCGGCGCAGGTTTTCGATGGCCGAGTTCACGCCGAGGTACTGGTGCGAGCGGGCGACGTTCTTGATGAGACCGCCCGGACGCTCCAGGTACGCGACGAAGTTCTCGAACAGGTCGAGCAGGATCGCGGGGTCACACGTGCCCCGAAGTGCGGTCTCCAACGCGACCGCACCACGAGTGCCCGCGGCATCGATAACCTTCCAGTCGCCGAAGAACTCCCACGGCGAGTACGTCGCCCCGACCTTCGCCTCACTGCCGTTGGAGAGCAGGACGAAGCAGTTCGGGATGAACAACTGCGGGATGGTGTCACGGTAGTCGGTCAGGTTGTCGTCGTACGCCGACTTCAGCGCGACGCCCGGCTCCTTGAACTCCATCAACACCAAGGGCACACCGTTGACGAACAGGGCGACATCGAGACGGCGGGAGTGCAAGTGGCCCTTGACCCACATCTGCTGTACCGCCAGCAGATCGCTATTGGAGGGGTCCTTCAGGTCCAGGTAGCGCAGCGTCTCGATCCGCTTCTCACCTTGATCGTCCAGCCACTCCGCGCGGTAGCCGTCACGCAGCAGGTCGTAGACCTCACGGTTCGCACGCACCCGATCCATGGCCGAGCGATCCTTGATGAGCACCTCAATGGCCTCGTTGATCGAAGCATCGGGCACATCGGCGTCGTTGAGTCTGCGCATCGCAAACCGCAGGCGATGGGTGAGCACGACGTCGTGCTGGGAGTCGCGACCGAGCGTGCCCTGGGGACCCAGCGTCTCCTGGAAGGCATCAACCTGCGTCCACCCGAGCTGGCCGAGCAGCTCCATGCTCGGCTTCTCGACATACGCGAACTCCGGACCCGACGGCGTCATGACCCGACACCCTCCGCCACCAGCGCATCCAGGTCGAGCGCCGACACGTCGATCTGTCCCGTCACGAGTTTCGGCAGGAGTAGATCGCGCAACGACCCGAGGCGATCACTTTGCCTCGTGAGAGCCGAGGCTTCTGCTCCCAGCGGATCGACGGTGCCTTGGTAGCTGTCGAGCAGGTCAGTCGGCGGGATCAGGAAGGGCCTTGCGTAGACACCATCTCGACTCAGACCAGGAACGGCTGCGTGAGTATTGGTGAACTCAGTGCGACGCAACTGCTCGACAACGAATCTGAGAGGAAGGCTGGTAACGACGTAGTACGCAGTGTCGATAGGCCAGCAAGGGCCATCAACCCAATGGACACTTCCGACGTTCCCCTTACGCCCGACGACCACAGCTGGGCCACCGACAAGCGACTCGTCATGCCAACCGACAATCCCGGCGGAACTAACCACGGCGATCTCTCCGCCGCGTCGAGTATCTGCCTTCAGAGCCTTGCCGTACTTGAGTTCGAGCGCATCGCCAACCGTTCCCGCAAACCACTCCTCGGGGATCGGGCCAAGGGTGGAGTCGACGATGGGAACGTCTTCGTGTCCGGGGTAGCGGAACTTCACGAACCACTCACGGTAGATGGCGCGCACCATCTCCTCCAGCACCGCCACCCGCCGCCGGTTGTTCTCGATCAGGTCATCGATACATCCCAAGACTTCGCCGATGCGAGACTGCGTTGCGAAGTCAGGCACGTTTACGAGGAGTTTTGAGAACGCCGACTTGTTGATAATAGGGGTCGCTGCGCCGCTTGCGGCCTGCGCGATGCGTGGTGCGGCGTGCCTGAGCAAATAGTAGACAAACCGGGCATCCGTCTTATCGCCCGGAATCACAGTGTTGACCTGCTGGTTTGTCACCGACTCGGACGGCAGTAGGCATACCTTCCCGATCGTGGCACCAATGCACACGAACGCCACCGAATCCCTTGGAACCAGCCGCGCTCTAAGGCCGCCTCGGCCCTCGTCAGAGAGCCATCTCTCCGGTCGCGGTCGACGATCCCCTTCGGTCATGTCGCTGGGGGTCACGAACGGCGTTGAGTCGCCGAACCACCCCGGGTTGCGCGACGGCGGGGTGCTTCCGGTCACGACCCTGCCGAGATCGGCGATCGTCCTCGTTCGCCAGTCGCTCATACGTCGAGAATCCCTTGGACTGCGGCATCGACCTTGGCACGGAGGCCGTCCGCTTCGTTGCTGAGGAGCGTGAACTCCTCGTACAGCTCTTCGAGCTTCACGGCGAAGTCCTCGTCATCCTCAGTGACGACGGCTGAGCCGGTGTAGCGGCCGGGGTTGAGACTCCAGCCTTGGGCTTCGATCTCGGCGCGGGTGGCAACTTTGCAGAGGCCGGCGACGTCGACGTACTTCCCGTCAGGGAAGTTCTCTTTAAGGAGCACTTCGCTGCCGGCAATGGTCTCGACATCCTCGCCCCGGTAGAGGCGAACGATGTTGGCGAGGAACTCGATCTGTTCGGGTGTGAAGTCCCGGTGAGCGCGATCGATCTGGTTGTAGATGTGCCGGGCGTCGATGAACAGCACCGTGTCTTCGCGCGAGGTGCCCATCTTGGCCTTGTCGAGGAACCACAGCGTCACCGGCAGGGTGACCGTGTAGAAGAAGTTGGAGCTGATCGCGACCATCACGTCGACCGCGCCGGACTCGACGAGCTGCTTGCGTATTTCTTTTTCGGAATGCCCGGCGTCGCCCGCGCTGTTCGCCATCACGAATCCGGCGCGACCCTTCGGCGCGAGGGCCGCGTAGAACTGCTGAATCCACAGATAATTGCCGTTGTCAGCCTTGGGTAGACCGAACGGGAAGCGGCGGTCACCCGCGAGCTGATCCTTCTTGATCTTGTCGACGTTGAACGGCGGGTTGGCCATCACGTAGTCGAACGCGCCGACCGCACGGTGGGGGTCTTCGTAGTAGCTGTTGGCCTGGCGGATGTCACCGGAGAGCCCGTGGAGGGCGAGGTTCATCTTGGCCAGTGGCACGGTGTCTTCGGTCTTCTCGGTTCCGAAGACCGAGAGCTTACGGGTCGCCGATTCGTGGTGACGTTCGACGAACTTCGCGCACTGCACGAACATGCCACCCGAGCCACAGGCCGGGTCGAACACGCGGCCTTGGAAGGGTTCCAGAATCTCGACGATCAGCCGGACGATCGAGTAGGGGGTGAAGTACTCGCCGCCGCCCTTGCCCTCCTGGGCGGCGAAGTTGGAGAGGAAGTCCTCGTAGATGAACCCGAACGCGTCGCCTTCGAGCTGTGTCGGCAGCGGCGCGAAGAGGCGGAGCAGTTCGATCAGTGTCGGGCGTTCCAGCTTCTGGTAGCCGCGGGGCAGGATGTCTTTCAGTTCGGGGTTGGTCGCCTCGATGGCCTTGATCGCGTCATCCACGGCCTTGCCGATGTCATCGCCCTCAGGAAGCCTGACCAAGTACGAGAGCCTCGACTCGTCGGGGACGTAGAGCACGGACTTGGCCTTGTAGTCGGCGACGGTCACGGGGTTCCGTGCGGATGCCCGCGACTCGACATCTGCTCGGATCGCTTCGAAGCGGTTCTCGGCGTAGGCGAGAAAGACCAGCCCGAGCACCGGGTCGCGGTACTGCACAGGCGTCAGCTTCGAGTTCGCGCGTAGCTCGTCGGCCGCGGCCCACAGGGTGGCGCGCACCTTGGCGAGGTCTGTCGTTCTCAAACGCGGTTCCGTTCTCTCAGTTCCTGGCGCATCGCGCGGCGGATCATGCTGTGGGACTGCGGGTTCTTCAGCAGTTCCTGATGGGTGGAGCCATCCCGATCGGCACGCAGCCAATCCAAGCAAGCCTGAGTCGCCGCCCGAAGATCGGCGCCGATCGCCTCGTCGCACCACTCCTCGATCAGATCCGCTTCCTCGTAGAAAGCAGCGGTCTGCTCGTGGAACGTCTGCGTGGGAACCACGACACGCGAGCTGTAGTGCACCCAACGCTGAAGAAGGAGATTCACTCCGAACGGCGACAGAGAGGCGACTCGCGAGGCCAGCAGGTCGGGCGCCACCGTATAGAGGTTGTCGAAGTTCGCCGCCTGGTGCTGGCTCTGGCTCGCTACGTCGGGGCGGATGTCAGGCAGCGGCATCAGGTTGTAGTTGCCGCCCACCCAACCCGGCTCGTCGATCTCCTTGCGGTTTGTCACCTCGGCAACAAGGACCTGCCAGGCAAGGTCGACGCCGTTCGTCCGCATGGAGCAAGGATGTTGGAGGACGACAACGGAACGCGCTTTCGTCCTACCTGTTGACCCCGGGAGTTGCACGCCGGTGAACACGTCACCGGTGAAGATGGGTCGGGTCGTCGAGACCTCGTCGCCACGCGCACGGTAGAGGGCATCCCAGTCCGGGACACCCTCTACGTACGGGGATTCGAGGTCGTGACTCAAGATCAACCCTTCATGCGGATCGATCGGTTGCCGTCGCCCGCTTCGAAGACCTCGAAATCTGATCGGTACCGTTCGCGCCAGTCGGGATCGAACTCCGACAGCAGTGCTTCTGGGTCCACATGACCGCTCGCGAACTCGAACACGAGGTCAGCGCGATTGGCTGCGTAGAGCACGATGGGCGTGACAGGGGCAGACGAGGAGAGCGGCATCTCGAACCAGGAGGCGATCTCGTCGACCATATAGTGGCTGGTGATTAGGTCGCAGGCCGCAAGGAGGCTGGCGATTCGAATGCGGCTGTCACCCGAAGCCTTCTCGCCCTTTCGCCACTTCTGCACGGCGGGCACGCTCACGCCGACCATCCGTGCGATGTCACGCCAGGCAAACCCGAGATCAGCCAACTCTGTGAGCATCGACGTCACACTGGCCCGGCCGCGCTCAGCTGCCGCCATGCGCCACTCATCCTCGTGAGTGCGCTTGTGGAGGTCGTCTACGTCGTCGTGGAGCGCGCGAGCCACGCTTCGGATTCCGCCAACTTCCGTCGTCAGACGAGGAGGCGTAAGTCGAGTCTCCGTCAGGTTCCGACTGAACGTGGTGTCGCCCGCGGTGGCACGCGATCCCAGCGCCGACTCAACAGCGGCGTTCCGCACCAAGGTGTCAGCCATTTCGCAACACTTCCTCTCGTAGTCGATCTGTGATCACACTCTCGAAGACTCCACGCACCGGCTCATGTAGTGCGTCCGCCTGACGCAGGATGAAGTCCACGTCAAACTCCGGCACCTCGTCGGCCGCTTGCCAAAAGCTGTCGATGTCCAGCTTGAACAGTGGCCCCGGAGGAGGCAACGGACGGCGCAGCTCGGGAGTCGATTGCACGGCGTAGTCGCTCTGTGCGCCGTACCTCAGCACCAGCGCATGATCACTGCCACCGGAAAACACGAAGACACCTTCGTTCACCACCGGCGCAAGCCCCAACTCCGCACCGACATGCACGGGTCCGAGTAGCGAAGCATCCACCCACTGGCCCCAGTCTGGCGCGCTGCCACCGTTCTCAGCGGGAACCCTGATCTCGTCGATGTACCGGAGCCCGATCCGTTCGACTCCGACCGGGGCCGCAACGGTCAGGCGAGTCTGGAGCACGACGTCGAGCAACTCACGCATCCTGTCGTAGCTGCCGTAGTCGGTGGTCTCGATCACGAGGCTGTCTGATCGGACGGACAGTGCCGTTCGTTTGTCGCGGCTCGTCCACCTCGGGAAGCTGCTGACGACCTGTTGCTGGGTGGGCGGACCGTCCGGCCCTGCCTGCACGGTGACGGAGACCTCGTTCATCTCACTCGGGAGGGGGAGCATCTGCTTGATCCGCGCGGACACCTCCGCCACCTGCTTGCGGTCAAGTGGCTCGCACGGCGGGTGCCGCACCTCGATCGCCATCAGGACGATAGGTGCGCTCGGGTAAATCTCTCGCTCCCTCACACCAACGATCTTACCAGTGCTGCAACCAGAACAACAACCAAACGTGATCGGTAGTCACGCGCAAGACTACGGCACACGAGGAGGTTCCTCCGGGTCCTGCCGGGTGAAGCGTTGCAGGTGACGTCGGACCCCGTTCGCCAACCAGGGTTCCTCCTCAGCTGACTCGGAAGGGTCCGGTAGATCGTAGCTTGCGGCGCGTTTGACGACGGCTTCGTAGAGCACTTCGACGTTGTTGTAGAGGTCCCAGAACCTCGGCTGGTCGAGGCTGAACGCGGGGTCCTCGCCTCCTCGGACAGCGTCGATGAGTGCCCAGATCACGTTCACAAGCGCGTCGTCGTTGGCGAAGACCTCGCGGATGCACTCGCTTCGCGGGTGGGGCACTTCGATGCGGCGCTCTCTGACCTCGGTGACGACGCGCTCGACGACCTGGACCTTGACTGCTCCGTCGCGGTGGGCGCGGCGGTCTTCGTACGCAGCCTTGCGGCAGGCTGGTGAACAGTAGATACGCGGCCTGCCTGTTGGCTTCACATCCTTGAGCTTGCTGCCGCAGCGCGCGCACTTCGTGGGCAGCTCCACGGTACGTCCGATTCGAGTAGTGCGGTCAAGACGTCGTTGCCTGGCCTTATGCAGTTCGCGGAGCCGTGCCGCTTCGTGTGGGCGAAGCTCGCTCAGGAGCACGATCAGGCGTTGCTCCATCGCCCGCTGCCCTGGCCTCCCAAGCTCGTCGCTCTCGACGGCGAAGAACCGGTCGAGTACCTGGTTGTTCAGTGTGGGGATCGCTGCCGTGGCTTCGAGGAGTTCGGCTTCGTCACCAGATTCGAGCGCGGCAAGCCATCGCCGGTAGCGGGCATCGAACTCCGCCTCGTCGGGATCGTAGCGTTTGAGAGCCATGCTTCACGGTACGCCTGTTTCGTCACCGACGTAAGTAGCGAATCCTTGATCTGCAAGACGCGTGTCATCTCTGTGAGGAGCGATCAGGGAGCGAGTTTTCGTTCATCGTACGGGTGGGTGTGCACCTCTCCTTCATGGCTGGCGAGACGAGGAATCTGAGGCTGCGGGTGACGCGGCGGGATGAGCCTGACCTGGGCAAGCTCATCGAGTGGGTACTCGGCATCGCGGAGGCCCGACACCGGGCGTGGGTCGTGGGCGAGCCCGACCCCTACGGCCTCCCACCGCCGGGTGACCTCGCCGAGTCGCCTTCGACTCTTCGTTCTGTCAGGGGTGCGCGAGAGAATCGAGACCAAGCACCACCCTGGCAAGGAGGCCCACCATGAGCAGCACCGTCACCACTGACGCCAGCACTGAGGCGGAGGCTCCGGCGCTGCTCGCGGTGTCCTACCTCCGCGTCTCCACCCGCGAGCAGGCCAAGCGCGGCGGCACCGAGGAAGGCTTCTCGATCCCTGCGCAGCGCGAAGCCAATGCAAGGAAGGCAGCCGAGCTGGGAGCGCTGGTTGTGCGCGAGTTCGTGGATGCCGGAGAATCGGCGCGGTCGGCGGATCGTGACGGCCTGCAGGAGATGCTGACATTCATCACCGCAACTCGCGTGCAGTTCTGCATCGTCCACAAGCTCGACCGGCTCGCCCGCAACCGCGCCGACGACGTGAAGATTCACGAAGCCCTCCTCGCCGCAGGCGTCACCTTGGTGTCGGCAACGGAGTCCATCGACCAGACGCCCTCGGGGATGCTGGTACACGGCATCATGTCGTCCATCGCGGAGTTCTACAGTCGCAACCTCGCCACCGAGGTCACCAAGGGCCTCACCCAGAAGCTCGCCCAGGGTGGAACGCCGATGCGTGCCCCGGTCGGGTATCTCAACGTCCGCAAGAGCGACGAGCAAGGCCGCGAGATACGCACCATCGAGGTCGATCCCGAGCGGGCACCGTTGATTCGGTGGGCGTTCGAGACCTACGCGACCGGCGAGACCTCCGTCACCGGACTACTACGCGACCTCACCGCACGCGGGTTAACGACGGTTCCGTCGCCGAAGCGTCCGTCGAAGCCGTTGGGGAAGAACACGCTTTACAAGCTGCTGACGAACCCGTACTACGCGGGAGTGATCCGCTACAAGGGCGCGCTGCATCCCGGTTCGCACGAGCCACTGATTGAGCCTGCGCTGTTTGACCAAGTGCAATCGCTGTTAAAGGCGCGCAACGCGAGGATGACGCGGCACGTCACGCACGCGCACCATCTGAAAGGGCTGTTGCACTGCGGGTCGTGCGGGTCGCGGATGCTGCTGGACTTCGCAACGAACCCGCGCGGCACGACCTACGCCTATTTCATCTGCTCCGGCCGCGCCGCGAAGAAGACCACCTGTACCCGCCGTGCGGTGCCCGTCCAGGTTGCCGAACAGCTGGTCGAGGACTCCTACCGCGACATCACGATCAGCGAGGCCGACTATCGGCATCTCGCCGCCGAGGTCGATGCCGCGTTCGATGAGCAGAGCGCCAGTCGGGATCAGGAGTTCGCCGACCTCACGGCCAACCGAGCCAGGCTCGAAGCAGAGAGTGACAAGCTCCTCGCGGCACACTTCGCCGATGCCATCGACCTGCCGACGTTGAAGCGGCACCAAGACCGCATCCGCGCGGGTCTCGCCGACATCGAGCAACGCCTCAGCGAGCACGACGAACACCACACCGGCGCGCGGGCCTTCCTCCACGACAGCCTTCGCCTGCTCACCGACGCGCACCGCGCTTACGCGCGCTCTGACGACGGGAACCGGAGGCTCGCGAACCAGGCGTTCTACACGCGGTTGGAGATCACCGACGACGAGCAGCTACGCCCACGCCTCGCCGAACCGTTCGCCACCATCGTGAACCAGGCGACCGGAGGCAAGGAAGCCAAACGGGAACACTCAACATCTTCCGATGTCGTGTGTTCCCGTAAGACACTTTGGGTGGATC
>NZ_JAIVPF010000042.1:0-23247 GCF_053528595.1 Leucobacter sp.
CGTCCCCTCCGTCTCCACCACCGCCGACAGCACCTCGGTCATCCGCTCCTGCTGCGCATCCAGCACCGCAGCAGCCACATCGTCCTTATTCCCGAAATGGAAGTACAACGACCCCAGACTGATCCCCGCATCATCGGAGATATCCTTCAGCTTCGCCTTGTCGTACTCCATACGCGAAAACACCCGACCAGCGGCCTCGAGCAGAGCGGACTGCGTCTCGATCCCGCGCTGCTGCCTCCGACGCGGTTCATTCCATCGGCTCTCCGCCATCGCCATCACCTCGCGTCAGACCAAGTTCGGACCCTCAATCAAAAGTTTGGCATACACCTCCGGGCCACGGTGAGGAAAAGCGCAAAGGGTCCACCGGATTCTCGGCCTCCTGTAATCCACCTGGAGCAGAAGGTCGAGCAGGAGATACGCGCGTCAGTAGTTGCTGCCATTCCTCCGGTTTGGCAGCAACTACTGACGCGCGTAGCGGAGGGACCGCGGGGTGGACCGACACGTCTAAGTCCATCCGCTCTTTCCGGTCGGTCCCCCGCCCTTCGCAGAACGCCCCGCACGACGCGAAAGACCCCGCTGCCGAAGCAGCGGGGTCTGGAGCGGAGGATGGGGGATTTGAACCCCCGAGGGCGTGAACCCAACACGCGTTCCAGGCGTGCGCCATAGGCCGCTAGGCGAATCCTCCTCACTGGCCGCGAAGCCAGCGCGCACCAGTCTAGCGTGTTCTCGCGGCGGAACCGAACCGGGCACCCGTCCGCCGCAGCCTGAACACCGCCTTGGAGCTTGCCGCATGAACGGGCGATTTCTCGTCAGGACTTGAAAGTAACAGAACGGTAACGCATACTGGTTGAGGCGCTCGGGCCACGGCCCGGCGTTTTTTGTTGGACGACCCCCGGAGTTTTTCGCGTGAGAGTATCTGCCAAGGCGTTCGCAGTGAGCCTGGTCGCTTCGGTGACCTTCGCCTTCGGCGCAGCGCCGGCCGTTGCAGACGCCCCGATCGAGGACTTCTCCCTCGCGGCGGTGCAGCCCGTCACCACGGCCTCGCAGACCCTGGACACCGGCGACGCGCTCGCCGGAGCGCCGATCGAGTCGGTGCTCAGCATCGACGACGTCGCGAAGGTGCCCCACAACTTCGACGTCGAGGCCACGATCGCGCTGGCCGAGAGCGAGGTCGGAACGAGCCGCGCCACGGGCTGGAGCCAGCCCGGCGAGTGCATCATGTCGGCGCAGCGCTGGATCCGCGCAGGCGGCGGCGACTGGGGCGGCGGCGGCAACCCCGTCTCCAACTACGACGGCGCCACCCGCGTCACGCTCGCCGCGGCCGAGCCCGGCGACGTGATCCAGTACGAGTACATCGACTCCCCCACCTCGTGGGTCACCGGCGTGCACACCGTGCTCATCACCGAGGTGCACGAGGACGGCACGTTCACCATCATCGAGTCGAACAACCCCGGCGGTTCCGGCCTCGTCGGCAAGAACGAGAGCTGGACGCCCGCGCCCCCGGCCGGATTTCAGGCCGCCGTCTGGCGCTTCTGAGATGGTGCGTCGATAGGTCCCCCGGTCATCCTGCGCGAGGAACGAGTCGCAGGATCCACACGATTCTGCGCCGCGCGCAGAATGACGGGCTGGACCAGCACGACCTCTCACACGTTCTCCACAGGGCGGGGTTCGCGATCCGATCAGGATCCCGAGCCCGCCCTTTCGCGTTCACAGGGCATGGATCCTGCGACTCGCAAGCTCGCGCAGGATGACGGAGGCCGTGCGCCCCGTGGACGACGAGTGGCAGAAAACGCGTGCGATTCCGCGATTTCAGCCGCGTTATCCGCCTTTCGCGGCGACGCATTGCCGAACACTCGTCCCCTGCCCGCGCGCACTCGGCGAAGCCCGTCGTGCTGCGCGAGCGGAGCGAGTCACTGAATCCATGCGGGCGTGGATCCGGCGCGGTGGATCCTGCGACTGCGCTCGCTCCGCTCGCTGCGCGCAGGATGACGGGGGACGCGGATCCCGCGGCGGCACCCGCCAGCGCAGGACGACCGGGGACGCGGATCCCGCGGCGCGGCCTACAGGAGCTCGCGATGGCGGTCGCGCAGTTCCTCGACCGCCCGCTCCAGCGCCGGGTCGTCACCGCGCGCGAGCGCCGCGTACTGCAGCACCACGCCGTCGTCCGAGGGCAGCGCCTTCACCCACATGCGGCGGCGCGGCACGAAGAGCGACCACATGAGGCCGCCGAGCGCCAGCACCGCGAACACCAGGACCCACACCTGGGCGGGGTTCTGCATCACGTCGAAGGAGGCGTACCGCGGCACCGACTCGAACTCGATCGTGCCGAGGCCGTCCGGCAGCTCGGTCCGCTCGCCGGGCCGCAGCTCGATGGAGTCGATGTCCACCGCGCGGCCGGTCAGCTGCTCCATGCCGCTCGTGTCGAGCGCGTACACCGACTGCGGGATGCCCTGGTCGATGCCGAGATCGCCCTCGAAGACGTCGAGGGTGAGCACGGGGTTCTCGAGGTCGGGGTAGTTCGAGGTGTAGGCCCCCGTGTCGAGATCCGCCTTCGTGGGGTAGAAGAAGCCGCGCAGACCGATCTGCACGGGCTCGCCCGACTCGTCGACGATGCCGTCGGGCACCTTCACCACCCCGAGCGAGGTCATGTTCAGGTTGTCCTGGGGGATGAACGGCATCGCCTCGCTGTAGACGACCGTGCCCTCGGCGTTGCGGATCGTGATCTTCGGCGCGTAGCCGTTGGCGATGAGGTAGATCGGGGAGCCGTGCACGCGCAGCGGATGGTTCACTCGGATGATGTGCTCGGACTCCTCGCCCTCGGGCGAGATGAGCGTCATGTTGGCGGTGTAGTCCTTGACGAGCCCGATGGCCTGCACGTTGCCGTCGTCGGGGGTGTTGTAGGTGACGTCGAGCGAGTCGAGGCGCAGGCTGAAGGGCTCGAGGCTGGAGCTGTCGAAGGAGCGCCCGGAGGTCGCCGTGTCGTAGTCGATGAGCTGGTTGACCATCGTCTCGCCCTCGATCAGCACCTTCTGCCCGTTGAAGGTGAGCACGCCGCCCAGCCCCACGCTCACGAGCACGCCGAGCAGGGAGACGTGGAACAGCAGGTTGCCGGTCTCGCGCAGGTACCCGCGCTCGGCCGACACCGACACCTCGTCGACGCCCCGCCGCGAGGCCCGCTGCACCTCCACGCGGTAGCGCAGCTTCTTCAGGATCGCTGCGGCCTCCTCGATGGCGCGGGCCGCGAAGGCCTCGCGCTCGGCCGGCGTCGCATCGGGGTTCGACAGGCGCAGCTCGGAGAACCCGGCCATGCGCTGCAGCCGGGCCGGCGTCTTCGGGGGCCGGCCCCGCCAGGCCCTCCAGTGATGCGTGATGCGGGGCAGCACGCAGCCGATCAGCGAGATGAAGAGCAGCAGGTAGATCGCGGAGAACCACACCGAGCCGTAGACGTCGAAGGCCTGGATGGGGAACGCGTCGAGGATCGGGAACAGCTCGGGGTGGTCCTGCTCGTACTGCACCACGCCGTTGGGGTCGGCGCCGCGCTGCGGCACGAGGGAGCCCGGGATCGCCGCGACCGCGAGCAGCAGCAGGAGGATGAGGGCGACCCGCATACTGGTGAGCTGCCGCCAGAACCAGCGCAGCCAGCCCGCGAACCCGAGCTCGGGCGACTCGGCGCGCAGCGATCCGCCCGCGCCCGTTCCGTCGTCGTAGTCAGAGGGGCGTGACATATCCGCCGATCACCGCCTGCAGTGCGTACATCATCTGGCTCCAGAGTCCGGTCACCATGAGGAGACCGATGAGGATCAGCAGCGCGCCGCCGATCAGGTTCACGATGCGGATGTGCCGTTTGAAGAAGGTCATGGTCTGGGTCATCCAGCCGAAGCCGAAGGCCGCGAGCACGAACGGCAGTCCGAGGCCGAGGCAGTAGGCGAGGGCGAGCACCACCGAGCGCGCCACCGAGCCCTGCTGCACGCTCAGCGTCATGATGGCCGCGAGCGTGGGGCCGAGGCAGGGCGTCCACCCGATCGCGAAGACCACACCGAGCAGCGGCGCCCCGATGAGCCCGGTGCGCGGCTTGACGCGCAGCTTCGTGGTGCGCTGCATGAAGCCGAACGCGCCGATGAAGACGAGCCCCATCAGGATCACCAACGCGCCCATGACACGGGTGATGAGCTGCTCCCACTCGAGCAGCCACACGCCGACGCTGCCCGCCGCGGCGAGGAAGGCCACCAGCACCGCGGTGAATCCGGCGACGAAGAGCAGCGAGCCCAGCACGAGGCGCCCCCGCGCGGGCTTCTCGCCCGGGGCCGCGCCGGCGGTCGCGCCGACGTAGGCGAGGTATCCGGGTACCAGCGGCAGCACGCAGGGCGAGAGGAAGGAGAGGAGGCCGGCCGCGAGCGCGATCACCGATGCGACGAGCAACTGCCCGTCGGCGACGAGGTGCTGCACGTCCACCGCTACTGCTCGGCCGCTTCGTCCGCCGGCGCGGGATCGGATGCGGGATCCGCATCGGCGGTTCCGCCGTCGGTCTCCGCCAGGGTCTCGCCGATCAGCGTGCGCAGCTGCGAGGCGCCGGCGAGCTGGCCGAGCACGCGGTGCGCCACGCGCCCCTCGGCGTCGAGCACGAGCGTGGTCGGCACCGCGTTGAGCGGGACCTGCCCGGCGAATGCGCGCTGCACCGCGCGCCCGCCCGCGTTGTCCATGATCGAGGGGTACTCGATCGCGAAGCGCTCGGAGAACTGCTGCGCCTGCGCGACCTGGTCGCGCGTGTTGACCCCCACGAACTTCACGCCCTGCGGCGAGAACTCGTCGTAGGCCTCCACGAGATCGGGGGCCTCGGCACGGCACGGCGCGCAGCCCGCGTACCAGAAGTTGACCACGGTCACGCTGCCGAGGGTGTCGTCGGAGCCGTAGAGGTCGCCGCTCTCGGTCTCGCCCGAGAACTCGACGGGCTCCGTGCGCTGCTCGGGCGCGATGCTGAGCGACGACCCGTCTCCGGAGACGTAGCCCTTGCCGCTCGCCTCGTTCCACTCGGCCGAGAGATCGCCGTCGCCGGCACTGCACCCGGCGAGCGCGAGCAGAGCGGCGAGCGGCAGGGCGAGGGCCGCGCCGGTGCGACGACGGCTCATACCGCCCCCACGTCCACGGCGTCGTCGAGCAGACCGGTCGCCGGAGTGCGGTAGTCCACCTCGAACCAGCGCTCGCCCCGCTTCTCGAAGCTCGTGATGCTCGAGAGCTCGCAGCGGCGCGTGGCGGGGTTGTGGAAGAGCGGCTTGCCCGCGATGTCGAGGTGGGCGATCCAGATGGGCGCCTGGTGCGACACCATCACGATGTCGCCGTCGCGCGTGGTCTCCCACGCCTCGTCCATCGCCTCGCGCACGCGCGCGGCGATCTGGCGGTAGGGCTCGCCCCAGCTGGGGCGGAACGGGTTGAGGAAGCGGTACCAGTAGCGCGGCTGCCGGAAGGCCGAGTCGGGGCCGGCGTTGACCATGCCCTCGAAGGCGTTGGCGGGCTCGATGATGCGATCCTCGATCGTCACCTCGAGGCCGAGTGCGCTCGCGATGGGACGAGCCGACTGCCGCGCGCGCTCGAGCGGCGACGCGAGCAGCCGGGCGACGATGCGATCGCTGCCGGCGAGTTCGAGCGCCGCCGCCTCGGCCATGCTGTGGCCCAGCTCGGAGAGGCGGAACCCCGGCAGGCGGCCGTACAGCACACGGTCGGGGTTGTGCACCTCGCCGTGGCGCACCAGATGCAGCAGTTTGTCGCTCACATCACCATTCTACGTTCGGCGTGTCTGGGAGTTGCCGGGCGGCGGTCCGCCCTACTTCAGCCCCGACCGCACGAAGGCGTCGACCACGTAGCGCTGCAGGAAGATGTAGATGAGGAAGATGGGCAGGCAGGCGAGTGCGCTCGCGGCCATGACGGCGCCCCAGTTGTTGCCCTCGGAGCCGAGGAAGCTGCGCACGCCGACCTGGATGAGGTCGTTCGACCCCTGCATGATGAGCGACGGCCACAGGTACTCGTTCCACGCGCTGATGAAGAGCATGATCGCGAGCGCCGCGAGCGCCGGGCGCAGATTGGGCACGACGACCTCCCACAGCGTGCGCCACGGGCTCCGACCGTCCATGTCGGAGGCGTCGAGCAGTTCGCGCGGGAACGAGTCGAGGTGCTGCTTCAGCATCATCACGGCGAAGGCCGCCGCGAGCTGGGGCAGGATGACGCCGACCATGTTGTTCAACAGGCCCATCTCGGCGATGCGCACATAGTTCGGGATCATCGTCACCTGGAAGGGCACGAGCCACGAACCGACGAACAGCAGGAAGAGGATCTTCTGCCCGCGGAACGTCCAGCGCGAGAACCCGTAGGAGGCGAGGATCGCGACGAACAGCTGCCCGATCGCGATGACGAGCGCCATCACGAAGGTGTTGCCGAGCATCGAGAGGATCGGGATCGTGTCCCAGACGTACTGGAAGTTCTCGAGGCTGAACGGGCCGGGCAGCGGATTGGTGGAGAGCGTCTGCTCCGCCGGGCGGAACGCCGTCACGAACATCCAGTAGATGGGGAAGATCGAGACGACGGCGAGCACGGTGAGGATCACGAAGGCCGGGACGAGGCCGATGCGACCCAGGGTGCGCGCGCGGGCGAGGTCGCGGGCCGCCTGCTCGATGCCCGCCTCCGAGATGGCCGCGGACTGGTGCGGCGCTACGAGGGTGAAGGTCATGATCTCGGGATCCTTAGTTGTCGTGGAAGCTGAGCTTCTCTGAGAGTTCGACGAAGACGAGGGCGATCAGGCCGAAGCCGATGAAGAACAGCACGCCCGCGGCGGCCGAGATGCCCGCGTCGAAGTTCTTGAAGCCGAACTCGTAGAGCAGGTAGTAGATGTTGGTCGAGCTGCCGCTCGGGCCGCCCTGGGTGATGATGTCGATCATCGGGAAGGTCCACTGGGCCGAGAGCAGGATCGTCATCAGCGACAGGAAGACGAGTGAGGGCGACAGCAGCGGCAGCGTGATGCGCGAGGTGATCTGCCAGCGCCTGGCGCCGTCGACACCGGCCGCATGCTCGTAGTCGGGGCTGATGCCCGAGAGGCCGGCCGAGACGACCAGCACGCCGAAGCCGAGCAGCTGCCACCCGACGATCACCATGACGGCGATCATCGAAGCGCCGGGCTCGCGGAACACATTGCCCATATCGATGCCGAAGAAGCGTGCGACGGCCGGTATCGTGCCGCCCTCCTCGGCGAAGAGCCAGCGCCAGATCGCGCTCGTCGCGACGGGGGTGACGAGGTACGGCACGAAGATGAGCGCCTGGTAGATCGTCTTGGCCCTGCCCGACACGCGCTTCGAGAGCAGCGCGAAGATGACGGGCAGCGCGACCGAGAGCAGGAAGAAGGCGCCGATGTAGAGCACCGTGTTGCCGAGCGCCTGCTGCATCTCGGGAAGCGTCAGCACCGTCGCGTAGTTCTCGAGCCCGACCGGCTCCTTGGCCTGGGTGGGCAGCAGATTCCAGTCGTAGAACGACAGCTCGAAGGTCTGGGCCAGGGGCAGGTAGGTCCAGAGGAGCAGCAGCGCGACTGCGGGCAGGACGTAGAGGTAGGGCACGATCGAGAAGGAGCGCCCGGTGCGGCGCGACCTCTGCTGCGCAGGACGGGGAGCATCCGTCGCGGTGCGCGACTCGGCGGTGCGCGACTCGGCGGTGGCGGCTTCCGGCCGCGGTGCGAGCTGCTGCTGCGGGAGTACCTCGATGAACAACCTTCGATCCGTTCTCTCGATGGGGTGGGTGGGGCGGCCGGGATCGAGTCCCGGCCGCCTTGAACAGCTCAGACGAGCGAGGGCTCGCGCTCGGGCTCGTTCGCGGTCTTCTCCATCTCGACGCTGATCTCCTCGAGCGTCAGCGAGGTCCACGAGCGCAGCTGCTCGGCGCTGACCTTGTAGACGGTCGAGAACTCGCCGATCGGCACCACCGTGTGCATGACGCGGTCGTCGTAGAGGTGCACGAGGTTGAAGCCCTGCGCGCCGTCCTGACCGCGCATGCCGCCGCGCTCGACGTTGAGATCCTGGGTGTAACAGGTGGCCGACGCCACCGAGACGGGCACGCCGCCGATCTCGCTGAAGGTGTTGAAGTGCAGGTGACCGCCGAGCACCGCGCGCACGTCGGTGCCGCGGATCGCCTCGGCGAAGCGGGCCTGCTCGCGCAGTTCGACGAAGGAGAGGGTGTCGAGCAGCGAGGGCACGGGCGGGTGATGCAGCGCGATCACGGTGCCGTGCGGGGCGGGGGTCGACAGCACCTCGGCGAGCCAGGCGTACTGCTCGTCGGTGATCTCGCCGTGGTGGTGGCCGGGCACGGTCGAGTCGAGCGCGATGATACGCAGGCCGTTGACGTCGTGGACCACGTCGACGCTCTGCTCCCCCGCGTCGGAGTCGAGCAGGTGCTTGCGGAAGGGGGTGCGGGTGTCGTGGTTGCCCATCACCCAGATCACCTGCGCGCCGATGGCCTCGGCGGCCGGCTCGACCAGCGCGCGCAGGCGCTGGTAGGCGTCGGCGTCGCCCGTGTCGGCGAGGTCGCCCGTGAGCACGATCGCCTCGGGGCGCGCCTTCGTCTCGGCGAAGTCGCGGAACAGCTTCTTGAGGTTGGCGTCGCTGTCGACCTTGCCGTGCAGCAGGCCGGGGCCGCCGACGAAGTGGGTGTCGCTGAGGTGCAGGATGAAGTGCTCTGCGGGCGGGTACTGTGCTGCGGTCATGATTCGGTTCCTTCCGATGGGGAGTTGCGGGTTGGAGGTCGAGGCGGGGCCCGGGCCGATGCCTCGGGTTCGGGATCGGCCCGGGCGTGCGGGGGTCAGGCGACGAGGCGGCGCTGCAGACGATCGAGCGCGTCGTCGTCGAGCCCGTGCAGCAGCAGCATGCGCTCGACGCCGCCGTAGCCGTCGTCGATGAGGTCGAGCGTGCGGTCGATGGCCTCGGCCGGGCTGCCGACGATGAGTTCGCGCGCATCGCCGTCGAACTCGCCGAAGCGTTCGGCGGATGCGGCGAGCATGCGCTCGGCCCACTCGCCCGCGAGGTTCGCGGCGCTCGCCGCGTAGTCGGCGATGACCTGGTCCCGGGGTACGCCGACCGCGGTCAGCGCGGAGGCGACGACCACACCGGTGCGGTCCTTGCCGGCCGTGCAGTGCACGAGCACGCCGCCCTCGGGCGCATCGGCGATGAGCCGCACCGCGCCCGCCACGCGATCGGCGCGGTGCTCGATCATGTAGCGGTACACGGAGTCGATCGAGAACGATCCGGCGATGGCGGGCAGACCGGCGCCCGATCCGAAGATGGGGTGGTGCACGGTCTCGGTGGGTCCGGCGGGAATCGCGTTGGGCGAGTGCCGCAGCTCCTCGGGATCGCGCAGGTCGATGACGCGGGAGATGCCCTGGGCTGAGAAGACCCGCTGGTCGTCCTCGCTGAGCCGGTGCAGCGCGTCGGAGCGGAAGAGCGCGTTCTCGCGCAGCCGTCCCGCTGCGGCCGGGTAGCCGGCGGTGGAGCGGAAGTTGTAGGTGCCTTCGAGCGCGAGCACGGGGCCCGCGGCCGGAACGGCGGTGGTCTGGTTCATGATGGTGTTCGCCTCCGATCCCGCTACTTGATCAGCGCCTGGGCGCGCTCGGCGGCGTCGGGCAGCGTGTCCGCCGCCGACTTGCCGTAGAAGACGGCCTCCTCGATGGCCTCGGCCAGCAGCGTGTCGACCTGCGAGTAGCTGTTGCCGGGGTACGAGAGCCAGGGCTGCATGCGGTCGAGCTGCTCGATGTTGGGCTGGATCAGGGGGTTGGCCTGCGCCCAGTCGTACAGCACGCCGCCCTCCTCGATCAGCCCGGTGCGCAGCGGCAGGTAGCCGATCTGGCTCGAGATGAGCTCGTAGGCGCGGTCGCTGGTCATGAACTTGATGAGTTCCCAGCCGGCGCGCTGCTTGGCGGGGTCGTCGCTGAGCACGAAGAGCGCCGAACCCGAGTTCGTGGGCACCGCCTCCTGTCCGTCGAATGCGGGCATCGGCGCCGCGTCGAGCTTCCAGCCGCCGGCCTCGGCCGCCTGCATGAAACCGCCCTGCAGCGCTGAGGTGATGAGGATCATCGAGACGTCGCCCTTGGGCAGACCCTCGTAGGTGCCGTTCGTATCGGTGTTGCGCAGCACGCCGGCGTCGTACATCTCGCGGAAGCGCTCGACCGTCTCGATCGCGGCCTCGGAGCCGAACTCAATGGTGCTGCGGTCGTCGGAGAGCACCTGCGCGCCGTTCGACTTGAAGAGGCCCTGCATGCACCAGTTGCCGCCCTTGATGACGCACGAGACGTCGATCGAGGGCTTGCCCGTGTGCGCGGTGACCTGCGCGGCGATCTGCTCGACCGAGTCCCAGGTGCTGAAGTCGGGATCGGTGACCCCGGCCTCCTCGAGCGCGGTCGCGTTGTAGAAGAGCACCGGGGTGGAGAAGACGTAGGGCATGCCGACGGTCTTGCCGTCCCAGTCGGCGAGCACGCGCGCGTTCGGGTGCATCGGGTGCTCGCCCTCGAAGGCCTCGGCGAGCTCCTCCGGCGTCACGATGTCGCTGAGCGGCTTGGCGCCGAGTTCGGTCGCGGTGAAGTCGAGGGTGTCGAAGGTGAGCTGCGCGACGTCCGGCGGGCTGCCCGCGAGCAGCTGCTTCTGCACGCTGCCGACGGTGTCGATGGCGCTCGAGCTGCCCTGCGGCGCCTGGCCCGTGACCTTGATGTTCGGGTTGGCCTCCTCGAACTCGCCGATCAGCTGGTTGATGGTGTCGGTCCAGACGCCGGCCTGGGCGAGGTTGTAGCTCTCGAAGACGATCTCGACCTGCTGGTCGGCGGCGAGCTCGGGCACGACCGCGGCGGCCGACTCGGCGGTGGCGCCCCCGGAGGAGCAGGAGGCGAGGGCGAGCGCGGCAACGGCTGCCATCGCGCTTGCGGCGGCGAAACGTCGGAGTCGCATGTGGGTGGGGTCCTTTCGGGAGGTGGAGCGCATCGGGTGGGCCGGGTTCGGGTTCGGGATCGGTTCGGGATCAGCGGGTCGCAGTGCGAAGCGGTGCTTCGCTCTGAGCGGCCTCGTCCGTGCTCGGCAGGTCGGCCGAACGCGAGGCTGGGGTGGTAGCCCCACCGCGGGCCGCGCGAAAACGCGATGCGTTTTCCTGCGGGCGGCCCGCGCTCGGCGCCATCGCCGCGCGAAGCGACGCTTCGCTCCGAGCAGCCGGGCGCCACTCGAGGCGGCGGCCGCTCTCGCGGTCGAAGAGGTGCAGGCGCGCCAGCGGGGCGGCGATCACCACGAGCTCTCCCGCGCGCCACGCCTCCTCGCGGGCGCACGAGACCGTCACCCGCGCGTCGCCGATGCGGCAGTGCACCAGCTGCTCGCGGCCGAGGTTCTCGACGAGCTCGACGGTGCCGCGCAGCGCCGCACCCGCGGTGGGCACGGCCTCGGGCGCACCGCCGGCGAACACCGAGAGGTGCTCGGGCCGCACGCCGAGCACGACGTCGCGCTCCGGGGTGGCGCCCTCCCAGAACACGGCCTCGACGCCCGGGGCGAACGCGGTGATCCTGCCGTCCGTCGTGGTGAGCGTGGCGTCGAGCAGATTCATCGCGGGCGACCCGAGGAAGCCGGCGGCGAACACCGAGCTCGGGGTGTCGTAGAGCTCCTCGGGGGTGCCGTACTGCTCCACGCGGCCGCCCTCGAGCAGCGCGATCTTCGTCGCCATGGTCATCGCCTCGACCTGGTCGTGGGTGACGTAGATGAACGTCGCGCCGAGGCGGCGGTGCAGGGCCGCGAGCTCGCGGCGGGTCGCGGTGCGCAGCTTGGCGTCGAGGTTCGAGAGCGGCTCGTCCATGAGGAAGGCCTTCGGCTCGCGCACGAGCGCACGGGCGAGCGCGACGCGCTGGCGCTGGCCCCCCGACAGCTCCTTGGGCTTGCGGTCGAGCAGGTGATCGATCTCGACGGCCTCCGCGGCGGCCCGTACCCGGGAGGCGATCTCCGGCTTCGACAGCTTGCGCACGCGGAGCGGGAAGGCGAGGTTCTTCTCGACCGTGAGGTGGGGGTAGAGCGCGTAGCTCTGGAAGACCATCGCCAGGTCGCGCTTGCGCGCGGGGAGGGCGGTGATGTCTGCGCCGTCGACCTCGATGCTGCCGCCCGTCGGCTCGAGCAGCCCGGCGATCATGCGCAGCAGCGTGGTCTTGCCGCATCCCGACGGACCGAGCAGCACGAGGAAGTCGCCGTCGTCGACCTCGAGCGAGACGCGATCCGTCGCGACGAAGTCGCCGAACTCGCGAGTGATCTGGTTGAGTACGAGCCTGGCCACCGGCCACCTCCAGGGAATCAGGTTTCCTGACTCTCCGATCTCAGGAAACGACTGATTCCAGACTGAGCGGCCCGGGTGAACGGCGCGCGACGGGATCGGGAACGGCAGCCGCCGAGTGCGGGAACTTCAGGCGCGCAACGTGAACTCGGGTGAACCGGCGGCGGGGCACTGCGGCGTTCGACCGGCGCGGCGGATCGGGCTCGGCGGAGCCGAGAGCGACGGAGTTCCAGATTTCGACTCGCCGCGCTCGCTCGATCAGCGGGCCCAGCAGGCGCTCGATCGGCGATTCGCAACGGTCGCGCGATCGGCGGGCTCTTCGCGGCAGCGCTACGCCCGCGGCGCGACCATGGTGCGCACCTCGTCGAGCACCTCGGCGCGCGCCGCGATCGCGTCGGGCGCGGTGCCCAGGGCGGCGGCGTGGAGCGCCGAGAGCAGCAGCATCTGCACGATGTTGCCCGTCACGGTGCTGTCGTTCCAGCTGTGGAACTCGGCGCCGGCCACGAGCGCGTAGTCCGCGAGCTCCGCGAGCTCCGCGAGCTCGGACTTGCCGTAGCTCGTGATCGCCACCACGGTCGCGCCGCGCTCCGCGGCGAGCCGGGCGGAGCGGAGCGTGAAGTTGTTCATCCCGCTGTCGCTCACCGCGAGGCAGACGTCGCCGGGCTGCAGCAGCTTGGCGGCGATGTGCTGCGTCACGATGTCGACCGGGCTCTCGCACACCCGGCCGCTGCTGAGGAAGTGCAGCGCCACCGACTGCGCGGCGGCGAGCGAGGCGCCGTTGCCGACCACCAGTAGCCGGGAGCAGCCGCGGATCTCGCGGGCCGCCGCGTCGAACGCCCCGAAGTCCAGCGCTCCGAGTGCCCCGTGGATGCCCTCGACCGCCCGCTCGAAGATCCGCTCGACGGGGTGCACGGGAGCGGTGGCTACCGCGGTGCCGGACGCGGCCTGATCCCGGATCAGCAGCTCGCGCAGACGCTGGAACCCGCCGAGGCCCATGCTCTGGCAGGCGCGCACCACGGTCGCCGGAGACACCCCCGCGCGCTGCGCGAGATCGGCCACCGACATCTCGACCACCCGATCCGGCTCGTCGATGCACACCTGGGCGACCCGTCGCTCGCTCGGCACCAGCGAGGGCACCTGCGACTGCAGGAGGGAGCGGGTACCGCCGAGGGGCGGGGAGAGCGGCATCTTCATACCGTCGTTCCTAGCACCGCAAGGTGAATCGGAGGTGTCCTAGAGACGCCCGCCACCCGCCCGCGCCGGCTCACGGAGCGGATACACGTAGGTGTAGAGGTCGAGCACGCGCTCGCCGTCGATCCAGAGCCCGTCTCGCTCCGGCGCGCGGGTGAAGTCGAGTGCCTCGTAGAGCCGGTGCGCGCCCCGCATGTTCGGCGCGGTCTTCAGCACGACCGCAGCGCGACCGGTCTCGACGGCCCGGGCCTCCGCCTGCCGCATGAGCGCAGCCGCGACCCCGCGGCGGCGGGCGCGCGGCGAGACGCCCAGCAGGCGCAGGTCGAGCTCGTGCTCGCCGATGTCCTCGTGCAGCGGCGGGCCGCCCGGTGCGCGCAGCGTGACACTGCCGAGCAGTGCGCCGTCGGCGTCGACCGCGACCCACACCTCGTAGTCGCGATCCCGCACCTCGGAGCGGTACACGGGATCGTCGTGCGCATCGGAGGGGCCGTAGTCGTGGGCGTAGGACTCCTCGATCAGCCGGTCGACCGCGGCATACTCCTCCGGCGCCGGGCGCCGGATCACCAGGCCCGGGCCGTCGGCGCTCACGCCCCCTCCCCTGCGGCTGGCCGCCACCCCAGGGCGGGCCCGATGCGGGTGGCCAGCTGGTGCAGCATGTGCTTCCAGTCCTCGAGCCCGAGCTCGAAGGGCAGCTCGAACAGGTAGTCGTCGGCCGCCTGGAACGCCGCATCGCCGCGGATGGACTCGACGATCTCGTCGAGGGACCCCAGCACGTCGAGCGCGATGATCGTGTTCGCGCCGTGCACCTTCTTCGTGCGCGGGGTGCGCGCCTCCGCGTACGCGCGGTAGCGGCGCACCTGGTCGTCCGTGGCGCCGTCGGTCGGCACGATGACCCGGGCCACGGCGACCGGCGCCGCCTCGCCGGCCGGATGCTGCGTGCGGTAGGCGTCGATCTGGGCGCGCTGCACCTCGGCGAAGTCGGTCAGCCCGTTCTCGGCCGAGCTGATGTTGCTGACGAGCCAGTTGAAGCCCGCGCGCCCCGCCCACTCGGCCGAGCGCAGCGATCCGCCGCCGTACCAGAGGCGCTCGGAGAGCCCGGCGCTGTGCGGCTCCACGCGCTCGGAGTCGAAGTCGCCGCCGATCCCGTTGTACTCGGGCACCTCGCGCACGCGGTCCCCGGCGAGCAGCGAGCGCAGGCGCTCGATACGGCCGTAGCCGTAGTCCTCCTCGCGCCAGCCGGTGTCGTGCACGAGGTCGTTGACCGCGTCGTCGTAGGCGGGCGGGTGCACGCTCAGACCGGGCTGCAGGCGCCCGCCCGAGAGCACGTCGGCGGTGCCGAGATCCTCCGCCAGACGGAACGGGTTCTCGAAGCCGGCGGGGATCACCGCGCTGCCGAGCCCGATGCGCTCCGTGTGCTGCGCCGCGGCGGCGAGGAACACGGCGGGCGACGGCAGCCCGTACTGCAGGTGCCGCGAGCGCACCCACCCGCTGTCGAGCCCGAGCTCCTCGGCGTAGCGGAAGAGCTCGAGCCCCTCCTCCAGGCCCCGCCGGGGATCGTCGCGGTCGAACGGGACGATGTGGACGAAGCCGAGGTTGCGGATGGGGCGTGCGGTGTCGCTGGTCATGGCTATCAGCATAATCATCACGTATGGTTATGAGACGTATCGTTACAGGGTGGGTGTCACCGGTCGGATCCCGTTCCCCGTTCCCCGGGCGGACGATACGCAGAACGAGAGGCGGTGGATCCTGCGACTCGCTCCGCTCGCGCAGGATGACGGGAAGGAGCCCGGGCGGGACAACGGGAAGGAGCCCGGGCGGGACAACGGGAAGGAGCCCGGGCGGGACAACGGGAAAGGGCCCCGGTGGGATGACGGGAGAAGGCCCGGGCGGGAAGACAGGAAAGAGCCCGGCGGGACGACGGGAAGGGGCCGGGCGGGATGACGGGAAAGAGCCCCGGTGGGATGACGGGCACGGCTCGCCGGCGAGAACCCTAGGCTGGGCGTATGAACCCGCCCGCACCCCTCGTCGTGATCGCACCCGACTCGTTCAAGGGCAGCTGCACCTCGCCGCAGGCCGCGGCCGCGCTCGCCACCGGCGCCCGGCGCGCGCTCGGCCCCGGGGCACGGGTGCTCGAGGTGCCCCTGGCCGACGGCGGCGAGGGCACGCTCGACGCGCTGACGGCGGCCTGGGGCGGCAGGATCGTCGAGACCCCGACCGTCGACGCCCTCGGTCGCGAGCGCATCGGCCGTGCGGGCATCAGCGCCGACGGCCGCACCGCGATCATCGAGGCCGCCGAGGGCAACGGGCTGCCGTACGTCTCGGACGTGCCGCTGCGAGCCCTCGACGCCGACACCGCCGGCGTCGGGCTGCTCGTCCGGGCCGCGCTCGAGGCGGGCGTTGACGAGATCCTGCTCTGCCTCGGCGGCTCGGCGACGAGCGATGGCGGTGCCGGGATGCTGCGTGCGCTCGGGGCGCGGCTGCTCGACGCCGACGGCGCCCCGGTCTCACCGGGCGCCCGCGGTCTCGAGGATCTCGCGGGCCTGGACCTCTCCGGCCTGCTGCCCGCGGCGCGCGCCGCGAGGTGGCGGATCGCCTGCGACGTCGAGCACCGGCTCACCGGCCCCGCGGGCGCGGCCGCGGTCTTCGGCCCGCAGAAGGGTGCCGGCCCCGCCGACATCGAGCGGATCGACGCGGGGCTCGGCCGGCTGGCGGCCGAGCTCGCCGCCGCCGCAGGGGCCGATCCCGCCGCTCTCGCGCAGCGCCCCGGGATGGGAGCCGCCGGAGGGCTCGCGCTCGGCCCCGTCGCGCTCTTCGACGCCGAGCTCGTTCCCGGCGCGAGGCTCGTCGCCGAGGCCGCCGGGCTGCGCGAGCAGCTCGCCGGCGCCGACCTCGTGATCACGGGCGAGGGGCGCCTCGACGAGCAGTCGCTCGGCGGCAAGGTGCTCTCCCGCGTGCTCGCGGAGGCCCCGGCCCGCGCGCCCGTCGTGGTGATCGCGGGATCCCTCGCGCTCCCCGCTGCGGCGTGCCGGGCCGCGGGGATCACGGCCGCGTTCTCGATCGCGCCCGGGCCGGCTGAGCTCGACGCGCTCCGCGCCGACGCTCCGCGCCTGCTGGCGGAGGCGGCGGAGCACGCCTGCGCGCTCGCGTTCCCCTCCGGCTGAACGAGCGGACGGATTTCGACGCATCGACTCGCTTCGCACGCTCAG
The DNA here is from genome assembly GCF_053528595.1 of Leucobacter sp. Lineage (NCBI taxonomy): Bacteria > Bacillati > Actinomycetota > Actinomycetes > Micrococcales > Microbacteriaceae > Leucobacter > Leucobacter sp. Next base: position 16,710 of record NZ_JAIVPF010000042.1, read on the forward strand.
CACGGCGGAACCCGCCCTCACCTCATCCTGCGCGAGCTCGCGAGTCTCAGGATCCAGAGCCGGAGTAATGGATCCTGCGACTCGTTCCTCGCGCAGGATGACCGGACGCGAGGAGAGATGCGGAACGCCGCGGCCGAGCCCGCGCCTACTGGTTGGAGAAGGCCGCGTCGAAGGACGCGTCGGGGCGCTTCCAGAGCAGCGAGCGGATCCGGCCCACCGCCTCGGCCGCGCCGTGCAGGCGGTCCATGCCGGCGTCCTCCCACTCGATGGAGATGGGTCCCGTGTAGCCGATGGACCCCAGCGCCCGGAAGGCGTCCTCCCAGTGGATGTCGCCGTGCCCGGTGGAGACGAAGTCCCAGCCCCGGCGCGGATCTCCCCACGGCAGGTGCGAGCCGAGGATCCCCGCGCGCCCGGTTCGCGGGCGCAGGCGCGTGTCCTTGCAGTCGACGTGGCAGACGCGATCCGCGAAGTCGACGATGAAGCCGATCGGGTCGACGCCCTGCCAGACGAGGTGGCTCGGATCCCAGTTGAGCCCGAACGCGTGCCGGTGATCGACGGCTTCGAGGGCGCGCACCGTGGTCCAGTAGTCGTACGCGATCTCCGAGGGGTGCACCTCGTGCGCGTACCGCACGCCCTCCGAGTCGAAGACGTCGAGGATCGGGTTCCACCGCTTCGCGAAGTCCTCGTACCCCTCGTCGATCACCTCGGCGGGCACCGGCGGGAACATGGCCACGTAGGGCCAGATCTTGGAACCGGTGAAGCCGGTGACGACGTCGGCGCCCAGCTTCCGGGCCACGCGCGCCGCGCGCCGCATGTCCTCGGCGGCGCGCTGCCGCACCCCCTCGGGGTCGCCGTCGCCCCAGATGTAGGGGCGCACGATGGCGCGGTGCCGGAAGTCGATCGGGTCGTCGCAGATGGCCTGCCCCGCCAGGTGGTTGGAGATGGCCCACACCCGCAGGCCGTGGCGATCGAGGATCTCGAGCCGCGAGCGCAGGTAGGCCTCGTCCTCGTCGGCGCGGGCCAGATCCAGGTGATCGCCGGACGCCGCGATCTCGAGGCCGTCGTAGCCCCACTCGGCGGCCAGCCTCGCCACCTCCTCGAAGGGCAGGTCGGCCCACTGGCCGGTGAACAGGGTGACGGGATGGGAGGCTTCGTGCGTCATGGTCGGCGGCTCCTTCGCTGCTGCAGGTCGGTGAGGAAATCGAAGGTGATGCGGGCGAGCTCGTCCTGGCTCTCGGCGAGCGGCCGCCAGATGGAGGCCGCCGTGGCGATCGTGTCGTTGTCTCCGGTGAAGCTCTCGAGGGTCAGCGGGCCGGCGTAGCCGATGGCATCGAGCGCGTCGAGGAACGCGCCCCAGTCCGTGTGGTCGGGACCGGCTGGCCCGCGGTCGTTGCCGCAGACCTGCACCACCGCGACGTGAGGGCCGGCCGTTCGGATCGCCGCCGCCGGCGAGCGCTCCTCGATGTTCAGGTGGTAGGCGTCGAGCGCGATCCCGACCCCCGCGCCGAGCAGCGGCTCGAGCGCCTCGAGCGCCTGCTCGACCGTATTGATGAGACTGGTCTCGTAACGGTTGAGCGGCTCGACGGCGAGCGTCACCCCTCGCTCCGCGGCGTAGTCGGCCACGGGGCGCAGCGCGACCCGCAGCGCCGTGATCATCGCCGCCCGCTCTGCGGCGTCCATGCGCCAGACCCGTCCCGTGCGGGCGGTGAAGGGGCCGGCGACCGTCGGCGACCCGAGCGTCGCCGCGACGTCCACGCAGTGCCGCAGGTAGTCCTGGGTCTCCCCGCGCAGCGCGTCGTCGAGCAGATCCCTCCCGGCCCCCATCGCCCCCACCACGCGCGCGCCCATGCCGAGCTCCCGGAGGCGATCGGCGGCGAGCGCCGACGACCAGTCCCCCGGCGACTCCACCGGGAGCTCGAGCAGCTCGTAGCCGATCCCGCGCGCCCGCCGCGCGATCCCGAGCAGTGCCTCGTCGTCGAGCGGCGACACCCACACCCAGGTGTTCACGCCCAGCTGTCGCTGCATGTCACTCCCCCTTCACCGGGTCATCACTCGTTCGCCGTGCCCGCGGGAGCGGGCCCTGCTGGGACGCATCGAGGTTGGCGCGGCGCTTGCGACGCGCCGGAATCCCTTGCCTGGTCTCCGCAGGGCCCGCTCCCGCGGGCACCCCTCCTCGAACTACGGGATGACCCGATCCTGCCAGACCTGCGGGTACCCCGGAAGGTCCTCGCCGCCGAACTTCGCGTAGTGCCCGTCGGGCATCCCCTCGTTGCGGTCCAGGTACTCGTCGAGCTCGTCCGCGGTGATGGGGCTCTGCGGCAGCACCCACTCCTGCGGCACCTCCTCGCCCGCGAAGATCTTCTGCATCGCGAGCAGCGGGGTGCGCCACTGGAAGTTCGAGTAGACGGGCGCGAGACCGGTGAGTCCCGTGTCCTTCCACTTGCGCAGGAAGCTCAGCTCGTCCTCCCCGGTCATCACCGGGTAGTCCTTGCCCGCGTCCTCGAACGCCTCGATCGCCGCCACCGCGCCGTCGCCCGCGTCCATCCAGATGCCCTGGACGTCGCCCTTCGCCAGCTCGTCCGAGATGATCTTCTTGATCTCGGCCGGATCGGCGCCGGTGAAGTAGTCGACCGCCTCGATGCCGGCCTCGTCGAACAGCTTCTCGGCAGCGGCCCAGCGCTGCTCGAGCACGTCGACGCCGGGCAGAATGCGCAGCGCCACGACCTTGTCGCCCTCGTTCAGATTGTCGATCAGGAACTCGGCGGTGTCGATGCCCCAGGCGAAGCCGCCGATCGGGTGGATGAACGTCACCGCGCAGTCGGTCTGCACGCCGCGGTCGAAGACCACGACCGGCTTCCCGGTGTCGCAGGCGCGCTCCACGGCGGGCGTCATCGCCGCGGTGGAGTTCGGCGAGATGATGAAGCCGTCGCAGTCGCCCTCCGCGATGAAGTAGTCGATGTCCGCGATCTGCGTGTCATCGCTGTCCTTCGCGTCGCGGGTCTCCATCGAGGAGAAGGCTCCGGCATCCTGCAGCACCTTCAGCTGCTCGTTCATGGTGATCCAGCCGGTCTGGCGCCACGGGTTCGAGATCGAGGCGTTCGCGAAGCAGAGCTTCTTCGCCCCCTCGGACGCGTACTCGGAGGTGTCGCGCATCTCCGCATTGATGGTCTGCAGATAGGGCTGATCCTCCGGCCCCTCCGGGGTGACCGAGCGCTCGTCGTACTGCTTGTCGAAGAGGGCCTGGTCGAACCACTCTCCCGAGCTCTCGGTGGTCTCCTCCGCGGTCTCCTGCTCGGGCGGCGCCTCCACCGACGGGTCGGTCGTGCACCCCGCAAGCAGGATCAGCGATGCCGCGCCCACGAGGGCCGCCGTCATCCTCAGCGATCGTTTCATGATCGGTTCTCCTTCGTGTGTGTGCCCCGCGCGGCAACGGCGCCGGCAGGATCGGGTGGCGGGGTGCTCCCCGCCGGTTCTGGCCCGGTGGTCCCGGGTGGTCCTTCTGCCCCTCCGGCGAGCGCCCGGCGCCTGATGGCCCCGAAGACGACGCCCGAGTACGCCACGGCCGCGATGATGATCGCGCCCTGGATCGCGTCGCGCATGGTGGAGGGAACCGCGGTGAAGTTCAGCAGGGTGAAGAGCGTCTCGAGCGCGAACGCGCCGGCGAGCGCGCCCCACACCGACCCGCGTCCGCCGCCGAGCACCACGCCGCCGAGCACCACGGCCGTGATCGCCGTGAACTCGTAGCCGCGGCCGACCGAGGGGTGCACCCCCGCGTATCCGACGAGCAGCACACCCGCCACCGTCGCGCACAGCGAGGAGATGACGAAGGCGGTGGTCTTGGTGCGCCACACCGAGGCGCCCGCGAAGGCGCCCGCGGCCGGGTTGTCGCCGATGGCGATGAGCGTGCGTCCGAACGGACGGCGCGAGAGCCACGCCGCGATCGCCACCACGACCGCGAGCGTGACGACCGCCCACGGCAGGATGCCGATGATCGGGAGCCCGGTGATGCCGCCGCGCCCGATCTGACGGAACGAGTCCGCCGGGTTGCCCGTCGCCGCGCCGCCCGTCCACCACATCACGCCGCCGTAGAGCGCCAGCATCATGCCGAGCGTCACGATGAACGAGGGCACTTTGAGCAGGGTCGTGACGAGGCCGTTCACGATGCCGACGACGGTGCCGAGCACGAGGAGCAGGAGGAGCACCGGCAGCGCCTTCTCGTCGTCCTGGCCGATGAGGGTGCCCGCGAGCACCACCTGCGTCGTCACGAGGGATCCCTGGGAGAGATCGAACTCGCCGCTCACGATGACGAAGTACTGGCCGATCGCGACGATGGCGATGGGGGCCACCCGCTGGATGTAGCGGACGAGCTGGCCGGGCTCCGCGAACGACGGGTTGAGCACGGCGACGACGACGAGCAGCACGACGAGCAGCAGGTAGACGGCGCCGCGCGGGCTCACGAGCGTGCGGGCGAGGCGGGCGATCCCGCCGGATCCGCGCTGCACGGCGCTCATCGCGCACCTCCCCCGCTCGCGACCTCGACGGGCACGGCATCGGCTCCGGTGCGCGTGAAGCGCTCGCGGCGCACGACCAGCCGCCGTCGCGAGTAGACCGCGACGGCGATCACGATCACCGCGCCGCGCACCACGTCCTTGAGGAACGGGTTGACCTGCAGCACGCTCATGAGGTTGTCGAGCACCGCGAAGATCGCGACGCCGCCGATCGTGCCCCAGATCGAGCCGCGGCCGCCCGCCAGCAGGGTGCCGCCCAGCACCACGGCGGCGATGGAGAGCAGGTCGTATCCCCCCTGCACGCCCACGGTGGGGCTGCCGACGCCGAGCCGGCTTGCGAGCAGCAGGCCCGCCAGCCCCGCGAACACCGAGCAGAGCACGTGCGCCCAGATGAGCGGCCGCCGCGTGCGCACCCCCGAGAGCCGGGCGACCTCTGCGTTGCCGCCGACCGCGAAGAGGTGGTGCCCGAAGCTGCCGCGCGCCAGGAGGAAGGCCACCGCGCCCGCGAGCGCGAGCATCACGACCGTGGAGACCGGCACCGGCCCGATCCCGGTGGCCCCGAAGAGCTGGAACTCCCAGGGCACCGATCCGGCGGTGCCCTTGTAGTTCGTGTCGAGGTATCCCTTGAGGATCAGGCCGACTCCCAGCGTGGTGACGAACCCGTGCACTTTCAGGAAGGTCACGATGAGGCCGTTCGCGAGGCCGATCAGCGCGGCCACGCCGAGCGCGAGCAGCACGGCGGGCACGATCATGCCGGGCCGGCCGTTCATCGTCTGCGCCGCGATGAGGCTCGTCAGGCTCACCACGTAGGGCACCGAGAGATCGAGGGATCCGCCGAGGATCACGAGCGTCTGCCCGATGGCCACGAAGCCGAGCACGCTCATTCCGGTGAGGATGTCGCGGATGCTGCCGGGGCTGAACAGGTTGCGCCCGGCCGTCGCGACGAGCACGGCGCTCAGTGCGAGCACCGCGATCAGCGCGAGGTAGACGATCACGGTCGTGTCGAGTCCCCGCAGTCGTGCGCCCAGTGCGGCCATCACGCTCCTCCCCCGGCATCGGCGGCGCCCGTGGCGAGCGCCAGCACGGTCTCCTCGGACGAGCCCGCCGGCAGCTCGCCGGCGATCCGCCCGTCCCGCATGACGAGGATCCGATCGGCCATGCCGATCACCTCGGGCAGCTCGCTCGAGACGAACAGGATCGCCACCCCTCGCCTCGCCAGTTCTCGGATGAGCCGGTAGACCGCCACCTTCGCCCCCACGTCGATGCCGCGGGTCGGCTCGTCGAGCAGCACCACCCGGGGCGCGGTCGCGAGCCACTTGGCGAGCACCACCTTCTGCTGATTGCCGCCCGAGAGCGCCTGCACCTCCTGGCCGAGACCCTGGCTCACGAGCTCGAGCGCGGTGAAGACGCCGGGGATCTCGGCGCGCTTCGAGCGGGTGCGACCGGGGAAGACGCTGCGGATCGCGAGCAGCGCGTTGTCGAGGATCGACTGGTGCAGCGCGAGCCCCGTGCGCTTGCGATCCTCGGTGACCAGCGCGATGCCGCGCCGCACGGCCTGGCGCGGCTGCCGGATCGGCCGCGGCGCGCCGCCGAGGCGCAGTTCGCCGCGGGCGAAGGGCGCGGCACCGAAGATCGCCTCGACGAGCTCCGTGCGACCCGATCCCTGCAGGCCCGAGACCCCGACGACCTCTCCCGCGCGCAGCTCGAGCCCGATGCCGTCGAGCTGCGCGTTGCCGCCGCCCCGCACCGTCACGAGCGGATCGCCGATCTCGGTGCCCGGCTCGGGATCGGGGAAGTAGGCGCTGATGGGCCGGCCCACCATGCGCCGCACCAGCGTCGCCTGATCCAGCTCGGCCGCGGGGCCGGTCGAGACGAGCGAGCCGTCCTTCATGACCGTGATGGTGTCGCACAGGTCGAAGATCTCCTTGAGCCGGTGCGAGACGTAGAGGATGGCGACGCCGCGATCGCGCAGTCGGCGGATCACCCGGTAGAGGATCGACACCTCGTGATCGGCGAGCGCCGCGGTGGGC
>NZ_JAIVPF010000043.1:0-77349 GCF_053528595.1 Leucobacter sp.
CCTCCCTCCCTCCCGCCCTCCCCCGTCTGTCCGTCCCTCCCCCTTCGCACCTTCTTCGCGCGTCAGTAGTTGTCACCAAACCGCGCGTGAGACAGCCACTACTGGCGCCCGGAGGATGGCGTCCGGAGGATGGCGCGGGGTGCTGGCGCGGGGCGGAGTGCGGCCCCGCCGCTCGTGTTGCGAACGGTTCTCATCTGTCGCTATAGTGATACCGGTTCTCATTTAGAAAGTTCGGTATGCCACGCACCTCTCTCCCCCGCCACCCGCTCCGACTCGCCGCCCTCGGAGGCGCCGCGCTCGCCGCCGCGCTCCTGCTGAGCTCGTGCAGCGGCGGCGGATCCAGCGCCGCGGATTCGGGATCGGACCGCCTGCGAGTGGTCGCGACCACCACGCAGCTCGCCGATTTCGCGCAGCAGGTGGGGAGCGACGACATCGACCTCACCGGGCTGCTGGCGCCCGGCGCCTCGGCGCACCACTTCGACCCGACCCCGGCCGACCTGCTCGCACTCGGCGAGGCCGATGTGCTCATCGTGAACGGAGCGGGGCTGGAGACCTTCATCGACTCCGCGGTCGAGGCCTCGGGCTTCGACGGGGAGATCATCACCGCGAGCGAGGGCATCGACCTCGAGGAGGCGGAGGCGATCACCGCCGAGGGCGGCGATGCGCACGATCACGACCACGAGGCGGAGGAGCACGCCGCCGAGGATCACGACCACGCCGAGGAGGAGCACTCCGAAGACGAGCACGCCGAGGACGAGCACGACCACGGCAGCGTCAATCCCCACATCTGGACCTCGCCGCGCAATGCGGTGGGCATGGTGCAGGAGATCGCCACCGGGCTCGCGGCGGCCGATCCCGCCCACGCCGACGGCTACACCGAGCGCGGCGACGCGTACGTCGCGCAGCTCGACGAACTCGACGGCTGGATCTCGGCCCAGTTCGATCGCGTTCCGGCGGACGAGCGGGTGCTGGTGAGCGGCCACGACTCCCTGCGCTACTATCTGCACGACTACGGCATCGAGTTCGCGGGTTCCATCCTGCCGAGCTTCGAGGACAACGCCGAGCCGAGCGCTGCCGACATCGACGCCCTCGTCGCCTCGATCCGGGAGCACGGCGTCAAAGCCGTCTTCGTGGAGTCGTCGATGAGCCCGAAGCTGGCGCAGACCATCGCCCAGGAGGCCGGGGTGGAGGTGGTCGACGCGGAATCGCTCTACGCGGACTCGCTCGGCGCTCCGGGCAGCGAGGGCGAGACCTACATCGGCGCGACCCTGCACAACACCCGGGTGATCCTCGAGGCCTGGGGAGCCGAGGTCGACCCGGTACCCGCTACTCTGCAGGGATGACGTTCGCATCCTCCGACCGCCGCGGCATCGCTCTCTCGCTGAGCGATGCCGCGTTCGGCTATGCCGGGGAGACCCGCGTGCGGTCCCTCACGCTCGAGGTGCCCGAGGGCGCCGCGGTCGCGCTGATCGGGCCCAACGGATCGGGCAAGTCGACCCTGCTGCGCGGCATCCTGGGGCTCGCGGACCTCACCGCGGGGAGTGTGCGGGTGCTCGGCACCTCCCCGGACCGCGCCAGGCGCAGCGTCGGCTCGCTGCCGCAGGCCGACACCCGTGACGCCTCCCTGCCCGTCACGCTGCGGCAGGTGGTCGCGATGGGGCTGTACCGCTCCCGCGGCGCGCTGCGCCCGATCGGCCGCGAGGGGCGCGCGGCCGTCGCCCAGGCGCTCGAGCGCGTCGGGCTGGCGGCCTTCGCGGGGCGGCGCTTCGGCGAGCTCTCGGGCGGCCAGCAGCAGCGCGGGATCCTGGCGCGCGCCCTCGTCTCGGATCCCCGGCTGCTGCTGCTCGACGAGCCGTTCAACGGCCTCGACCGCGAGAACCGCGAGACGCTGCTGAGCCTCGTGCGCGAGCTGCGCGACGAGGGCCGCACCGTGATCGTCTCGACGCACGACCTCGAGATCGCCCAGCAGGCGTGCACGCACGTGCTGCTGCTCTCCTCCGGGCACCACCCGGGAGAGCCCGGGCACCCGGCCGCGTTCGGGCCCCTCGACGAGGCGCTCACCCTCGACGCGGTGCAGCACGCCTTCCAGGACACGACCGTCGAGCTCGATCAGCACACGGTGACCACCACGCGGGAGACGGAGTAGTGACCGCGGGGATCGTGGCGCTCGGCGCGGCGGTCGCCTCCGTCGACGGCGGATCCGGCTCCCTCGCCGCCGCATTCGCGCCGCTCGAGGTCTTCGCGCTGCCCTTCATGTGGCGCGCCCTGCTCACGGTCGCGGTCCTCGCGCTGGCCGCCGGCGTGGTGGGCCTCCTCATCAGCTTCCGCGAGCTCGAGTTCGTGAGCGACGGCCTCGTGCACGCCGTGTTCCCGGGCCTCGTGGTGGGCGCAGCGATCGGCGGCACCGCCGCCGTGCTGCCGGGGGCCGCGGTCGCGGCGGTGCTGGCGGCGGTGCTGTTCACGGTGATCGAGCGGCGGGGCGGGATCGGCGCCGACGCCGCGATCGCCGTGGTGCTGACGGGCCTCTTCAGCCTCGGCGTGGTGCTGGTCTCGCGCCAGGAGGGCTACGTCTCGCAGCTGCAGGAGCTCCTCTTCGGCCGGCTGCTCACCGTGACCGCGGCGCAGCTGTGGCAGATCCTCGTCGTCGCGGCGGTCGCGATCCTCATCGTCGTCCTCACCTGGCGGGCGCAGCTCTTCCGCGCCTTCGACGCGGCGGGCGCCGAGGCCGCCGGCTTCCGACCCCTCGCCGCCGATCTCGCGCTCGGCATCGCCGTGGCGCTGCTCGTGGTGGCGGGCGTGCAGGCGCTCGGCGTGCTCATGGTCATCGCGCTGCTCACCGTGCCGATGGCAGCGGCGCGGCTCCTCACCCGGGGCTTCGCGCTGCTGATCCCGATCGCGATCCTGCTGCCGCTCCTCGCGGGCGTGCTGGGGCTGTGGCTCTCGTTCGAGTGGTCGGTGGGGGCCGGGGCGACCGTATCGCCCGGCGCCGTGGTCGTGCTGCTGCTCGTGGCGCTGTACCTGGTCGCGGCGCTCGCGCGGGTCGTCACGACTCGGATCAGGATCCCCGCCCGGACGAGGAACGCGGATCCGGTCCGGGCGACGACCGGGAACCGCGCGGGGGCCGCCGCTTCCGCGGCGGGCGCGACGACCGGGAACGGCGCATGAGCTACTTCACGCTCGCCGCGCTCGAACTGGCCCTGCTCGGCCTGCTCTCCGGCCTCGCGGGCACGCTGATCGTGCTGCGCCGGCGCTCGTTCTTCGCGGTGGCGCTCAGCCACGCCACCTTCCCGGGTGGCGTCGTGTTCGCGATCGTCGGCTGGAACCTGCTGCTCGGCCAGGCGCTCTTCGCCCTGCTGCTCGTGCTCGTGATGACGCTGCTGGGCCGCATCCCCGGGCAGGGTCGGCAGGTGACGAGCGGCGTGGTGCTCTCGTTCGGCTTCGCGCTCGGGACGCTGCTCGCGAGCCTCAACCCCGGGCTGGGGGTGCCCGTCGAGGCGCTGCTCGTCGGCTCGCCGCTCGGGGTGACCGCCGGAGACGTCCTCGCCACGGCCGGTGTGCTGGCGGCGGCACTCGCGGTGCTCGCGCTGACGTGGCGCCGGATCCTGTTCCACACCTTCGACCCGGTCGGTTACGCCGCCGCGGGGTTCCGGGTGTGGCCCGTCGACCTGGTGGTCACCGCGGTGATCGCCGCGGCCGTCGTGGTGTCGATGCCGGCGGTCGGGGCGATCCTCGGTGTGGCCGTGCTCATCGGGCCGGCCGCCACCGCGCGGGTGCTCGTGTCGCGGCTCGAGTGGATCCCGCCGCTCTCCGCGGCGATCGGGATCGCCGGGGGCGTCGCGGGGCTCTGGATCTCGCGCGAATTCGGCGTCGCGGCGGGGGGCTCGGTGGGGCTCGTGATCACCGGGATGTTCCTGCTGGCGCTCGTGGCGAGGGCATGCCTGCAGCGAACCCGGCGCTCTTCTGCCCGGAACTTCGCTACGGTGGAGTGAGGATCGGCGGGAGGTGCGTGATGGAGCCGAAGATGCAGCCCAAGCGGAACACGTGGCAGCGCGAGGCGGTGCGGGCGGCGCTCGCCGAGCACCGGGGCTTCGTGAGCGCCCAGCAGCTGCACCAGGCGCTGCGCGACGGGGGGTCGACCATCGGCCTGGCCACGGTCTATCGAGCGCTGGCCGGTCTCGCCGAGTCGGGCGAGGCCGACTCGCTCCAGTCGCCGGAGGGTGAGAACCTGTTCCGGTCCTGCATCACGCCCGGCCATCACCACCACCTGATCTGCCGCAGCTGCGGGGAGACGCGGGAGCTCTCGGCCGCCGTGGTCGAGGAGTGGACGAGGCGGGTGGGCGCCGAGCACGGCTTCACCGAGATCGAGCACGTCGTGGATCTCTTCGGCCTCTGCGCGCGCTGCCGCGCCGCCGCTGACGCGTAGCCGGCCCCGGCGTGCGCGGATCCGCCGGGGCGATACGCTCCTAGGCGGTCGCGATGACGACGATCGGGTCGGTCGTCGGCAGACCCGTGGGCGAGCCGCCGCGATCCTCGACCGTCACCGCGAGCGCGTCGCCCGGTTCGAAGCCCTGAGCGAGCACGGCCGCGCCCCCCGTGTCGTCCGCGCGCATGACGCCGAGCGAGATGGGCCGGTCGCCGCGCACGATCCACAGCTCGTAGTCCCGCTCGGCGGGGGCGGCCGGCATCCCCTCGGTCACGAGCACCGCCTGCCGTACGGAGTCGGACCAGTGCAGCGTCGCCTCCCCGCCGCCCTCGAGCTCGATCGTCGCCGTGCGCGCATCGCCGGCCGATTCGACCTCCTGGAGGGCGACGGAGGCCGGGTCCTGCGGCGCGAGCGCGCCGCGCAGCGGCAGCGCGAGTGCCGCCACCAGCAGCACGGCGACCGACGCCGCCAGGGCGAACCAGCCCGCCAGGCGGCGGCGCGACCGGGCGATGCCCGTCCCGGCGCGCCTCGTGTCCTCGTCGGCCGCGTCGCTCCCAGGGGGTGCGGTCGCCTCGAACTGCGGGGTGCCCGAGATCAGATCGAGGATCGCCCCGCGCGCCGCGGCGGGCGGGGCGACCTCCGCGGCCGTCGCACCGAGCGCTGCGGCGGTCTCGCGGTCCTCGTCGACCACCGGCTGCCACTCCGGATGCGCCGCCAGCGCCTCCGAGAACGCCTGCTCCTGTTCGGGCGAGAGCGCGTGCAGCGCGCGCGCTGCGGAGAGCTCGCGGAATTGCCGCTCGTTCATCGCGTCGCCTCCATTTCGTTCCTGAGCCGGGTCAATCCATCTCGGATGCGTGTCTTGACGGTGCCGAGCGGGGTTCCGAGCAGCACCGAGATCTCGCTCTGGCTGTACCCGCCGAAGTAGGCGAGCACGATGGCGCGGCGCTGGGGTTCGGGGAGCCCGTCGAGCCCCCGCACCGCCCGGGTCCCCTCGATCAGGAGCTCCACCTCATCCTCGACGCCGGGCTGCGCCTGAGCCAGGTCCCTCGCCCCGGCTGCGAGATCCCTGCGCCGCGCGGCCTGAGAGGCGCGCACCCGATCGACGGCCCGGCGATGCGCGATGGTGAGGAGCCACGTGCGAGCGCTGCCACGATCCGGATCGAACGAGGCCGCGGACTGCCAGGCCTCGAGGAAGACCTCCTGCAGCACCTCCTCGCTCTGGGAGCGGTCGACCAGTACACGGAGGATCAGGCCGAACACCCGAGCGGAGAGCAGATCGTAGAGCCCGGCGAAGGCGCGCTGATCGCCGTGGGCGGCGCGCGCCAGCGCCTCGTCCGCGGGATCGGCCCCCGAGCCGTCGTCCGCCATCTCGATTCCGTCGATGACCATCGTGTCCAGCATGCCCCATTCACCTCCGATCCGTCCGGTCCCGTGCGTGCGAGTCGTCGTCGCCCCGCGGTACGGCGCCTACCCGAAGGTGAACGAGTAGACGCGCACGTCCTTCGGCACCCGCACCTCGAGGGTGCCGGAGCCGGGGTCGCGATCCTCGACGAGACGGTAGGAGCGCGGGGTGCCGGTGATCTCGACGGACCGCGTGCCGCCGCCCTCCACCTCGACGTCGAGGGTGCCGCTGCCCGCGATCACCGCGCGCACCTCCTGGCCGCGGTACTCGAGCCTGATCCCGCCGCCCTCGTCGGTCGTCGGCGTGGCGAACTGGGTCTCGATCGTCCACCTGCCGTCGAGAGCGAAGGTGTCGGGCCGCGGATCCTCCGGAAAGGCGTACTCGCGGTCGCCCGCGCGGTACTCCTCGGGGCCCGCGAAGTTGCGGTCCTTGGACCAGCCGAGGAAGGTCTCGGGGGTCGTGCTGCCGAGTTCGGGCGTGCGGTCGGCGACCTCCGTCTCGGGCGGGAGCCGCACATCGGGGTCCGCGTCTCGCAGCAGCTCGCGGATGAGCTGTTCGGTGGCCTCGTAGTTGCCCTCGCCGAACGAGATGTGGCGCACGACGCCCCGCGCATCGATGAGGTAGTGCGCCGGCCAATACCGATTGCGGTAGTTCGTCCAGGTCGACAGCCGGTTGTCGAGAGCCACCGGGTAGGTGATCCCGAACTCCCGGGCGCCCGCCTCGACGTTCGCGCGGTCCTTCTCGAAGGCGTACTCCGGCGAGTGCACCCCGATGACCTCGAGTCCCGCGTCCCGGTACGCCTCGTCCCACGCGACCACGTGGGGGATGGAGCGCTGGCAGTTGATGCACGAGTAGGCCCAGAAGTCGATGAGCACGACCTCTCCCCGCAGCTCCTGCAGATCGATGCCGCCGCCGTCGGGGGTGTTCAGCCAGCCGTCGATGCCCCTGATGGACGGGGCGGTCCCGCACGACTCCAGTTCTGCGGCGCCGTTCGTGCACCGGTCGAGTTCGCGGTTCTCGTCGGTGACGAGACCCCCGAGGTTCAGCGCGCTCCTGCCGGCATCGCTCTCGGCGAGCCCCTTCTGGAAGCCTGCGGTGTAGTCGGGCAGGAGCCGCTGCAGGGCCTGCGGCGCATCGAAGGCGAGCCCGACGGCGAGAGCGACCAGCGCGACGCCGCCCACGATGCGGACGGTGCGCTCGCGCCTGCGGAAGCCGCGGATGCGCTGCGCGACGCCGCGCCCCGCGAGCGCGAACCCGAGCAGCGGGATCGCGACGCCGATCGCGAACGAGACGGTGAGCAGCACCGTCTCCGGGCCGATCCGGCCGGTCGCGCCGGCGACGATGATCGCGGCGAGCACGGGACCCGCGCAGGGCACGAAGACGGTGCCGAGCGCGAGGCCCATGCCGAAGCCGTTGCCGCCCTCCCCGACCTTGCGGCGGGGCAGGCGCTGGAAGGGCTTCTCGAGCAGCTGCTCGAAGCCGGGGAACAGCATGCCGACGCCGATGACCAGCAGCACCGCCACCCCCGCCCAGCGGATCGCGCCCTGCGGGATCCCCAGCAACCCCAGCAGCAGAGAGCCGAGCAGGGTGACCACCGAGAAGCTCAGCACGAGCCCCGCGATGATCCAGTACGGTCGGCTGCGCTTCGCGGGAATCACCTCGGGCGTCTTTCCCGGCGCGGCGGGCTGCGCTCCCGCTGTCAGGAAGATGACCGGCAGCACCGGAAGGATGCACGGCGAGATGCCGGTGATGAGTCCGCCGAGCAGACCGATGAGCACGATATCCATGAGTAGCCCTCTCTGTTGCGGAAGTCTTCGGAGCGGAGGGCGGATCGGATGGGTGCGGCTCGGTGGCCCCGGTCGGCGTCCCCGCCGCCGTGATCCTGCCGGCGACGTCGTGTGCCGGAGAACGTTCTCGACGGATATCCCATCCGATCCCGCGACGGCTCCGAAGACGTTCACAAGCCGCGGAGATCCGCGGATCATCATCTGAGGAGGAACCATGTTCACGAAGAAGAAGACCCTCGGCGCCGCCTTCGCACTGACGCTGGCCGGGGCAGCGGTGCTGACCGGCTGCTCGATGGGTGCGCCGATGGACGATGCCGCCGAGGATCAGACCTCGGAGCAGCCCCGGGAGAACGCGGCCGGCGAGGACGCCGGCTCGTCGGATTCGTCGATGGAGTCCGCCGACCCGGCGGCGAACCTCGTCGGACCGGGCTGTGCGGCCTACGCCGAGGCGGTACCCGACGGCGCCGGCTCGATCCAGGGCATGTCGCAGGACCCGGTCGCGGTCGCGGCCTCGAACAACCCGATGCTCACCACGCTCGTCGCTGCGGTCAGCGGCCAGCTGAACCCCGACGTCGACCTCGTCGATACCCTGAACGGCGACGAGTTCACCGTCTTCGCTCCGGTCGACGACGCGTTCGGCGAGATCGACGCCGCGACCATCGACACGCTGAAGACCGACAGCGAGATGCTCGCCGGGATCCTGACCTACCACGTGGTGCCCGGTCAGATCGAGCCCGCCGATATCGCAGGCACCCACACCACCGTCCAGGGAGGGGACCTCGAGGTGACCGGTTCGGGCGACGAGCTCATGGTCAACGACGCGAGCGTCGTCTGCGGCGGCGTGCAGACCGCGAACGCGACCGTCTACCTGATCGACGGCGTGCTGATGCCCCCGGCCGAGTGAGTGCCCGGCGCCCGATCTCGCAGAGGCCCGGTGGCACGACGACGCGCCCGTTGCTCGCTCAGGCGAGGCGGGCGCGTCGCCGTGCGCGGCCCGGTCGTGCGCGTCTCGGCCGTGCCGCGAGTCCCGCGGCGGCGACCGGCGGCGACCGGTGCGGGCGCCGGTGCGGGAACCGGGCGCAGGCGCCGCCCGAGCCCCCCGCGTGCACTCCTCCGGCCCCGCTCGGGAGCCCGGCAACGGTCCCATTCCGATTGAGATACGGAATGGTAACGATTTCTCAGATTCGCGCGCGAGGGATCGGGTCCGGTCGCTCCCGATCCATGGTTTTGTGTCCCCTGAACAGGGGTTTCGTGCTCCCAATATTGCATTTGGAGGATGGGCGCAAGACCCTGTTCCCGGGCCGCGAATCGTCCTAGTATCTGCCCCATGGCAAAGACGACAGCGATCAGAGTGGCTCGCGACGATCGGGAACCACTGGTCATCATCAGCGACGTGAACAAGCACTACGGCGATCTGCACGTGTTGAACAACATCAACACCCAGGTGGGCCGGGGCGAGGTGGTCGTGGTGCTCGGCCCCTCGGGTTCGGGTAAATCGACCCTCTGCCGGGCGATCAACCGTCTGGAGACCATCGACTCCGGCACGATCACGATCGACGGACAGCCGCTGCCCGAGGAGGGCAAGGGGCTCGCGAAGCTCCGCGCCGACGTGGGCATGGTCTTCCAGTCCTTCAACCTCTTCGCGCACAAGACGATCCTCGAGAACGTGACGCTCGGCCCGATCAAGGTGCGCGGGCTGAGCCGGAAGGCCGCGGAGGAGAAGGCGATGGCGCTGCTCGACCGCGTCGGCATCGCGAACCAGGCGAAGAAGCTGCCCTCGCAGCTGTCCGGCGGCCAGCAGCAGCGCGTGGCGATCGCGCGCTCCCTCGCGATGGATCCGAAGCTGATCCTGCTCGACGAGCCGACGAGCGCGCTCGATCCCGAGATGATCAACGAGGTGCTCGACGTGATGATCAGTCTCGCCAACGAGGGCATGACGATGGTCGCGGTGACGCACGAGATGGGCTTCGCGCGCCGGGCCGCCGATCGGATCGTGTTCATGTCGGACGGGCAGATCGTGGAGGAGGCGACGCCGGAGCAGTTCTTCACCGACCCGCAGACCTCGAGGGCCAAGGACTTCCTCTCGAAGATCCTCAACCACTGACCACCCACCCCGTGCCGGCCGTGTGCCACCGCACCCGGTCGGAGCGAAATCAGAGGGACCGGCACGAACCGGACTCCAACGAAGAAAAGGCAGGAATCTCATGCGAATCGCAAAGTATGCAGCAGTGATCGTGGCCGCGGGGGCGCTGGCGCTCTCCGCCTGCGCCTCCGGATCCCCGAACGCGGGCGACGGCGAGGACGCCGGCCCGGCACCGGTCGAGGAGACCAGCTTCGAGGCCGGCACCACGATGGCCGAGCTGAACGAGGCGGGCAAGATCACGATCGGCACGAAGTTCGATCAGCCGCTGTTCGGCCTCATGGGCCCGTCGGGCACGCCCGAGGGCTTCGACGTCGAGATCGGCAAGCTCATCGCCGCGAACCTCGGTCTCTCCGAGGACCAGATCGAGTGGAAGGAGGCGGTCTCCGCGAATCGCGAGCCCTTCATCCAGAACGGCGAGGTCGACATCGTCGTGGCCACCTACACGATCAACGACGAGCGCAAGCAGGTCATCTCGTTCGCGGGGCCGTACTACCTCGCCGGTCAGGATCTGCTGGTGCTGCAGGGCAACCCGGACGGCATCGCGGGCGTCGACGACGTGAAGGGCAAGAAGGTCTGCTCGGTCACCGGCTCGACCTCGGAGCAGAACCTCAAGGACGCCGGCGTCGAGGTGCTTGCGACCGACACCTACTCGAACTGCCTCGAGCCGCTGCGCTCGGGCGAGGTGGTCGCGGTGTCGACCGACAACGTGATCCTCGCGGGTCTCGCCGACCAGAACCAGGGCGAGTTCGAGGTCGTCGACAACCCCTTCACCGAAGAGCCCTACGGCATCGGCCTGCAGAAGGACGACGAGGAGTTCCGCAACTTCATCAACGACGTGCTCGAGCAGTCGTTCGAGGACGGCGAATGGGCCGCGGCGTGGGAGCGGACGGCGGGCAAGGTGCTCTCGACGCCCGAGCCGCCGGCGATCGACCGCTACTGAGCGCGGCCGCCGGGTGAGCGCGACGACGCGCTCGCCCGGCGCACTCCTCAGACCCACCTGTTCCCAACGAAGGGATCCTCTACCGTGGACGTCCTGATCGCGAACGCCGGCGACGTGTTCGCCGGGTTCTTCATGACCCTCAGGCTGCTGCTCTTCGGCGGCCTCGGTGCGATGGCGATCGGCCTCGTCGTCGCCACCATGCGAATCTCCCCCGTGGCGTCGCTCCGCGCGTTCGCCACGGTCTACACGGAGCTCGTGCGCAACATCCCGCTCACGCTGCTGCTGTTCTTCATGGTGTTCGTGCTGCCGCTCATCGCCACGAGCAAACCCCCGTACGAGGTGCTCGCGTCGATCGGCCTCGCCATCTACACCTCGCCGTTCGTGGCCGAGGCGCTGCGCAGCGGCATCAACGGCGTGCCGGTGGGGCAGGCCGAGGCGGCCCGCTCGATCGGCCTCGCCTTCGGGCAGACGCTGACCCTGATCGTGCTGCCCCAGGCGCTGCGCATGGTGGTGCCGCCGCTCATCAACGTGTTCATCGCGCTCACGAAGAACACGTCGGTCGCCGGCGGCTTCTTCGTGGTCGAGCTCTTCGCGACGGCGCGGCAGCTCACCAACGCCAACGGGCAGGCGGTGATCCCGATCCTGGTCGGGGTCGCGTGCTTCTATCTGCTGATCACCATTCCGCTCGGCCTCATCGCCGGGCAGATCGAGAAGAAGGTGCGGGTGCTGCGATGAGTCACGCAACGGTTCTCTACGACGCCCCGGGTCCCCGGGCCCGCACGCGCTCGCGCATCATCTCGGTGGTCGGCGTGATCGCGGTGGCCGCGCTCCTCGGCTGGGTGATCTGGCGGCTCGCTCAGCCGCAGGTCGCCGTCAACGGCAACGTCACCCCGAGCATGCTCGACGGCTCCCGCTGGAACGTGCTCGCCTACGGCGAGGTGTGGCAATACATCGGCTCCGGCGTCTGGAACACGCTGCGTGCGGCGGCGGTGGCGATGGTCGGCGCGCTGCTCGTGGGCGTGCTCTTCGCGTTCGGGCGGCTGGCGGACACCGCCCTCATTCGCGTCCCCACGACCGTGCTGCTCGAGTTCTTCCGCGGCATGCCCGTGCTGCTGATGATGCTCTTCATCCTGCTGGTCGCCTCCACCGGCGCCTTCTGGGCCGTGGTCATCGCGCTCATCATCTACAACGGCGCGATCGTCGGCGAGGCGCTGCGCGCCGGCATCGTCTCGCTCAACAAGGGGCAGCGCGAGGCGGGTCTCTCCATCGGTCTCACCCCCGTGCGCACCCGGCTCATGATCGAGTTCCCGCAGGCCTTCGTGCAGATGCTGCCGATCCTCATCGCGCAGATGGTGGTGCTGCTGAAGGACACCTCGCTCGGATACATCGTCGCCTACCCCGAGCTGGCCAAGACGGTGAAAGACATGGCCAACTACTACGGCAACGGGTACATGTTCACCTTCTGGCTGGTCGCGGTGCTGATCTACCTGGCCATCAACCTCGCGGTGTCCTGGTTCGGGCGCCGCATGGCCCGGTTCGCAGCCGCCCGGGGCGGCAAGGCGGGCGCGGCACCCGGTGCGGTCGGGGGCGGTGGGGACGGCACGGCGGCGGCAGAGGGCGTCGCAGCACCCGGCGCCGCTCCGCAGAAACCCTGATCCGGTGACGCCGGCGAACGGGCGGGCGGGTGCGGCGGTCGGATCCTCGGCCCCCGCACCCGCCTATCTCGACCCCGCGACCGGTGATCACCACCCCCTGCACGAGCCGCGCTGGCGCTCGGCGACGGGCGGGCCGCTGCTCATCACCCCGAGCGAGGGGATGGGACCGGCCGACATCGACACGGCCGAGCGCAGCCTGTGGCGGTATCGCGCCGCCCTGGCGCTGGAGATCGAGCGGCCCATCAGCCTCGGCGAGGGGTGCACGCCGCTCGTGGAGCGCGAGTGGACGCACGGCCGACCGCTCTTCAAGCTCGAGTGGTTCTCGCCGAGCGGCAGCTTCAAGGATCGCGGCGCGAGCGTGATGCTCTCGGCGCTGCGGCAGCAGGGCGTGCGCGCGGTGATCGAGGACAGCTCCGGCAACGGCGGCGCGGCGATCGCGGCCTACGGCGCCGCGGGCGGGCTCGACGTCACGGTGTTCGCCCCCGCTTCGACCTCTCCGGCCAAGCTCGTGCAGGCGCGCGCGTACGGGGCGCGGATCGAGCCGGTCGAGGGCCCGCGCGAGGCGGCGCAGGCGGCCGCGATCGCGGCCGCCGAGCGGGGCGAGGGCTTCTACGCGAGCCACAACTGGCAGGCGTTCTTCCTCGAGGGCACGAAGACCCTCGCCTACGAGATCTGGGAGGACCTCGGCTTCCGCGCGCCCGACGCCGTGGTGATGCCGGTGGGCGCCGGGAGCAGTCTGCTCGGCTGCTTCTTCGGCTTCTCCGAGCTGCAGCGGGCCGGGGCGATCGAGCGCCTGCCGCGGTTGTACGCCGCGCAGCCGCTGCACTGCTCGCCCCTCGACGCCGCGCTCCGGGGCGAGACGGCGCGGCCCGTGCTGCCGACCATCGCGGAGGGCACCGCGATCCGGAACCCGCTGCGTCTCAGAGGACTCGTGGCCGCCGTGCACCACAGCGGGGGATCCTCCGTGGCCGTGCCGGAGGAGGGGATCGTCGAGGCGCACGCCGCTCTCGCCCGGCAGGGGCTCTACGTGGAGCCGACGAGCGCGACGGCGGCGGCCGCGTACGGGCGCCTGATCGCGACGAGCGAGATCCGCGCGACCGAGACGGCGGTCGTCATCCTCACGGGGTCCGGGCTCAAGGCCTCGGGCGCCGCTCCAGCCGCCGACCGAGCGAGCGGAGCGAGACGAGATCGAGGATCGCCGCGCGGCCCCTCAGCTCAGCCGTGACCGGGGCGCCATCGTGTCGGTGTGCCCGGGATCGTCGAAGACGGCGTCGCCGAGTGCGGCGTCGATCGCCGCGAGCGTGTCGGCGTCGAGTCGCACCCCCGAGGCCTTGACGGTCTCGGCGAGCTGCTCGGGGCGCGAGGCGCCGACGAGCGCCGAGGCGACGTTCGGGTTCTGCAGCACCCAGGCGATCGCCAGCTGCGGCATCGTGAGGCCGGCCTGATCGGCGATCGGCCGCAGTCGCTGCACGGCCTCGAGCACCTCGTCGCGCATGAACGACTCGATGAACTTCGCGCCGCCGTGCTCGTCGGTGGCGCGGGAGCCCGCCGGCGCAGCGGTCCCCGGTCGGTACTTGCCCGACAGCACGCCCTGCGCCATCGGCGACCACACGATCTGCGAGATCCCGAGCTCCTGCGACGCGGGAACCACCCTGCCCTCGATGACGCGCCACAGCATCGAGTACTGGGGCTGGTTCGAGATGAGCTGCACCCCGAGCGCCTTCGCCAGGGCATGCCCCTCGCGCAACTGCTCGGCGGTCCACTCCGAGACGCCGATGTAGAGCGCCTTCCCCTGGCGCACGATGTCGGCGAAGGCCTGGAAGGTCTCCTCCAGAGGGGTCTGCACGTCGAAGCGGTGCGCCTGGTAGAGGTCGACGTAGTCCGTGCCGAGGCGGCGGAGCGAACCGTTGACGGAGTCCATGATGTGCTTGCGGCTGAGGCCCGTGTCGTTCGGGCCCTTGGGGCCGGTGGGGAAGTACACCTTGGTGAAGATCTCCAGGCTCTCGCGGCGCTGCCCGCTCAGCGCCCTGCCGAGCACCTCCTCGGCCTGCAGATTGGCGTACGTATCGGCCGTGTCGAACGTGGTGATGCCCGCGTCGAGGGCCGCGTGCACGGTGGCGGTGGCCGCGGCGTCGTCGATCTGCGAGCCGTGGGTGATCCAGTTGCCGTACGTGATCTCCGAGACCTTGAAACCGCTGTTGCCGAGATACCTGTATGCCACCATGCTGTTCACACTAGCGGCGGGCGCGGCACGTGGCCAGGGCGCCGGGACGCTCGCCCGGTGCCCGCCGCGACCAGCGCCCGGTCAGCCTTGCGGGGAGCCTTCTCCGGTGCCGGCCTCGGCGTCGGAGAGTGGCGTCGGCGCGATCCACGTCCACTGCGCGAACTTCGCGGAGCGCCCGTCGCCGCTCGAGCGCCCGGTGAGGCGCCGCTGCACCCAGGGCACCACGTGCTCGCGGGCGTAGCGCAGCTGCTCCCTGCGGGTGGGGCGCGGGATCGGCGCGGCCTCGACCGCCCAGGTGCTCGGGGGCGCGAGATCCAGCGCGCGCAGCACGTTGGCCGCCACGCGATGGTGCCCGACCGGGGCCAGGTGCAGACGGTCGCGCGACCAGTACTGCAGCCCCGCGAGCTCGGGGTCGCTCCAGTTGTCGACGAAGCGGATCCCGAGCCGCTCGGCGATCCCGCTCGCGGCCCGCACCAGCTCGTCGCCCTTGGCCCGCACGCGGGCGCCGCCGGGCAGTCCCGCCGTGGGGTTGGCGCCGGCGAGGAGCAGCGGATCGGCGCCCGCCTCGCGGATCCGGATGAGCGCGCGTTCGGTCTCGGCCGTGATCCACGCGAGGTCGGTCCCGGGGCGCAGCATGTCGTTGCCGCCGCCGTTGAAGCTCACGAGCGTGGGGCCGAGCGCCAGCGCGGGCCCCAGCTGCTCCGCGATGATCGGGGCGAGCAGGCGGCCGCGGATCGCGAGGTTCGCGTACTGGATCGGCTCGCCCGTCGCGTCGGCGATCCCCTGCGCGACGAGGTCGGCCCAGCCGCGCACGGAGCCGTCCGGCCGCTCGTCGCCCACGCCTTCCGTGAAGCTGTCGCCGATCGCGACGTAGCGGATCCGCGCGCGTGCCTGCCCTTCGATCACCAGTCCAGCCTATGCCCACCTCGACCGCTGACAGCTGCGAGGGGCTGCGGGGCCCGCTGCGCGAGTTCGGCGCGGCCCTGCAGAGCGCGAGCCCCGCGCGCGGGGTCAGGAGGCGTCCTCCTCCATCGCGCGGAACTCCGCGACGGTGCGGGATGCGGCCTGGATGTGCGCGAGCGTGAGCCGTTCCGCGGCGTCGGCGTCGCGGCGCGAGATCGCCGCGACGATCTCCTGGATCTCCTGCAGCGACGTGCGGCTGCGTCCGGGGATCGAGAGGGAACTCGCCTGCGCCAGCATGATGCGCTGGCGCAGGCCGTGGCTGATGCGCTGCAGCTCGGCGTTCCCGGCGCCCTCGAAGAGGATCTCGTAGAAGTCGGTTTTCAGCCGCGTCATGTCGGCGGGGCTATCGGCCACCTCCGCGAGCTCCTCGACCGACGCCTCGAGTGCGCGGAGCAGCCGCGGAGAGGCTCGCTCGACGAAGAGTCGAGAGGCGAGCGCCTCCAGGCGCCCGCGGATCTCGTAGATGTCCTGCGCCTCCGCGGTGGTGAGGCCGGCCACGATCGTGCCGCGGCCCTGCGCCGAGCGCACGAGGCCCTCCGACTCCAGCTGCCGGATCGCCTCGCGCACGGTCGCCCGCGACGCCGTCGTCGCCTCGCAGATCTCGCGTTCGATCAGCGGGGTGCCCGGCGCGAGTGCGAGGCGGAAGATCGCGTCGCGGAGATAGTCGGCGACCTGATCTCGCACGAGAGATTCGGGGCGCTTGATGTGCCGTTCAGGGAGAGAGATCGAGCTGGCCATGCCTGAGTGTAACATCTCAGACATCCACATGGTTGACATGTCAGACAGCAGACAGTAACTTGGCCTCCAAGCGATCACCGACGGAGGGATTTCAGCTGTGAGCACAACGCCAATGGGGGCTATCGGTTCAGCGGTGGACGGGAAGATCGAGGACATCGGGAGCTACCGTCAAGTGCTCGGCTCCTTCATGACCGGCGTCACGGTCATCACCACCGTGGACGCGGAGGGTCGGCAACGGGGGATCACAGCGAACTCCTTCACCTCCGTCTCGCTCGATCCGCCGCTCGTGCTGTTCTGCGTCGACTATCGCGCAGCGAGCTACGAGACGTTCCAGCAGTCCCGCGGCTTCGTCATCCACGTGCTGTCGTCCGAGCAGCAGGATCTCGCGAAGACCTTCGCGTCGAAATCCGAGACGAAGTTCGCCGGTCTCCAGACGGAGGAGGGATTCGGCGGCGCGCCGATTCTGCAGGACGTGCACGGCTGGCTCGAGTGCGAACTCCACGACACCGTCATCGCCGGGGACCACGCCATCATCATCGGGCAGGTGCGGCGCTACAGCTCCGAGCCCGCGCGCCCGCTCGGCTTCTACCAGGGCAGGTTCTTCGGATTCAACACGGACGGCGAGATCGCCGCGCTCGCCGGGAGGTCCAGTCCGGTCTCGATCACCTGGATGATGCAGACCGCCGAGGGGGAGATCGTCGCCCGCGATCTGGGCGATGCGGGCTTCGAGCTCCCGCGGCTCACGGCCGCGGCCACCGACGTGCACGCCCGCGCGCTCGCACGACTCGCCGAGCAGCAGTTCGCGAGCGAGGTCAGCGTCGAGTTCCTGTACTCGGTGTTCGAGGACGAGCACGAGCGCCTGGGCCTCACCTATCGCGGTCAGGTCTTCGGGAGCGCGGAGGCGCTCGCCGAAGCCGGCTTCGCCTGCATCGCACCCGGGGCGGTGGACCCCGGCCGCTTCGCGCGGCCCGGGGAGGAGGCGATCGTCGAGAGGTACATCGACGAACTCGCGAACGCGAGGTTCGGCGTCTACGCGGGCACCCTCGCCGAGGGCGCCATCGCACACGTGACCGAGGTCTCCCCGGACCGACGGCCGGCGCCGGTGCGCGCCGGGGAAGGAGCATGGACATGAGGGCGCTGCCCGAGGGAACCGACCGCAGACTCGCCGACGAGATCAGCCGGAGCGGGGTGCGGCTCTGCATCGGAGGCGCATTCGTCGAGGCGGAGAGCGGCGCGGTCTTCGGCGCGGTCGACCCCTTCGACGGCCGGGTCTGGCACGAAGTCGCGGACGCGTCGAAGGCCGATGTCGATCGCGCGGTGGCGGCTGCAGCGCAGGCGCAGCCGGCCTGGGGGAGCCGCCCGGCGGCGGAGCGTGCGCGCGTGCTCCTCGATGTCGCGGACGCCGTGGAGGGATACGCCGAGGCCCTCGGCGTGCTCGACACGCTCGACAACGGCAAACTGCTCCGAGAGACCTCGGCGCAGGCCGACGGTGTCGCGCACGCCCTCCGCTTCTCCGCCGGAAGCGCGGAGAAGGTGACCGGAGTCACCGCCCCGGCCTCGAAGCCCGACGTGCTGGCGATGACGATCCGGCAGCCGATCGGCGTCATCGGCGTGATCGTCCCCTGGAACTCTCCCGTTCCGCTCCTCATGTCCGCCGCGGCTCCCGCGCTCGCCGCGGGCAACGCCGTCGTGGTGAAGACCTCGGAGGATGCCGCGGCATCGATCGCGGCCTTCGCGAAGATCGCCGCGGAGGCGGGATTGCCCGACGGCGTGCTCAACGTCATCTCGGGACGCGGTCCCGCAGCGGGCGACGCGCTCGTGCGTCATCCGGGGGTCGCGAAGATCGTGTTCACGGGCGGCGACGCCGTCGGCCGCAAGGTCGCGATGGCCGCCGCAGAGCGGCTGGCTCCCGTGCTGCTCGAACTCGGGGGCAAGTCGCCGCAGCTCGTCTTCCCCGATGCCGATCTCGACCTCGCCGTCAACGGGCTCATCGGCGGTGTCTTCGCCGCGATGGGGCAGACCTGCGTCGCGGGTTCCCGGGCCATCGTGCACGAGGACATCCACGATGCGGTCGTCGCCCGGCTGGCCGAGCGCGCGACCTCGCTCCGCTTCGGCGATCCGCTCGACCCCGGCACGCAGATCGGCCCGCTCGGGTCGTCCCGCCAGCTGAGCCGCGCACAGGGGTTCGTCGAGTCGGCGATCGCCGACGGAGCCCGGCTCGCCGCCGGTGGCGGCACCCGGCCGACCGGCACGGGAGCGGGCGAGTTCTTCGAGCCCGCGGTCTTCGCCGGAGTATCGCCGCAGCACCGCCTCTTCCGCGAGGAGGTGTTCGGGCCGGTGATCGGATTCACCACCTTCCGCACGTTCGACGAGGCGATCGCGCTCGCGAACGACTCCCGCTTCGGTCTCGCCTCCGGAGTGTGGACCGGCAGTCTCGACATCGCCATGCGGGCCGTGCAGCGGATCGAGAGCGGCACGGTGTGGGTGAACACGTATCGGGCGCCAGAGGCATCCACCTCCTCCGGAGGTGTGAAGGACAGCGGTTACGGCCGTCTCGGAGGGCATCGCGAACTCGAGGAGTTCACGATCGAGAAGACCGTCATCGTGAACTACTCCGGGATCGGGAACGATCCGTTCGTCATGGGAGGCGTCGCCGTCGACGGGCCGGACGGCCCCGTCGGTGCGTCGTGACCCGGAACCGACCTCTCGACACGTCTCATCAGGAGCACACCATGGAATTCTCGATCATGTTCGACCTCGGACGACGCACGCCCGACATCACCTTCGAGGAGAATCTGGAGCAGATCACCGCCCTCGCCAGAGCGGCCGAGGCCGCGGGATTCGCGGGCATCTACGTGGGCGAGCACCACGGTCACGAGATGACCATCGCGCCGGCGCCCTTCACGCTGCTCACGCACCTCGCCTCCGTGACGGAGCGGGTGCGCCTGGGGACCGCGGTGCTCTGCGCCCCCTACTGGCATCCGATCCGCCTCGCGGGCGAGGCCGCGCTCTTCGACCACATCAGCGGGGGACGGCTCGAACTCGGGATCGGTCGCGGCGCGTACCCCTACGAGTTCGCACGCATGGCCGGCGGCATTCCGCCCGAGGTGGCCCGCGAGCAACTCGCCGAGCTGCTGCCGGCGCTCAAGGGCCTGTGGCAGGGCGACTACGCGCACGACGGCACGCTCTACGCGTTCCCCGAGACCACCTCGACGCCGCGCCCGCGCGGGGGGCAGCCGCTGCCGCTCTGGGTCTCGGCGCGCCACCCGGACGTGTTCGACATCGCGGTCGAGAACCGCGCGAACGTGATGGTCGCCCCGCTCTCTCAGGGGATCGAGGAGGTGGCGTCGCTCCGGGAGCGCCTCGACGCGGCCGTCGATCGCGCCGGGGCGGATTACACACCCCGCATGATGGTGCTCCGGGACACCTTCGTCGCCGAGTCGGAGGCGGAGGTCGACACCGCCGTCGACGCGC
The DNA here is from genome assembly GCF_053528595.1 of Leucobacter sp. Classification (NCBI taxonomy): domain Bacteria; kingdom Bacillati; phylum Actinomycetota; class Actinomycetes; order Micrococcales; family Microbacteriaceae; genus Leucobacter; species Leucobacter sp. The sequence continues at coordinate 19,750 of NZ_JAIVPF010000043.1, forward strand.
TGCGGCACGGCGAGGGATACTTCTCGAACCTGTTCCGAACGGACGGCGAGGTGCACGACGGCTGGGTCACCTGGATCGATCCCGAATCGGTGGAATCGCAGCAGGGAACCTTCTCCCGAGAACGCATCCGCGAGACGCAGATGTTCGGAACCGCCGACGACGTGCGCGAGCGTCTGCGCGAGTACGAGGCGCTCGGCACCGATGTCTACCTGTACAACGCCACCTGGGGGCTCGACTTCGAAGCGGAACTGGCGTCGATCGAGCGCTTCGGGAGCGAGATCATCGCGCGGCACGGCGCGGGAGCATCATGACGACCCGGTTGCTGATCGCCCCGGACGCTCCGGGGCTCCCGCTCGTGCTGGTGCACGGGGTCGGCGCGTCCATGGAGTCGTGGCGCGGTGTCGCGGATCGGCTGACCACGCACCGCCCGGTGCTGATGTACACGCTGCGCGGTCACGAGATCGACGCGCCGAACCCGGCTCCTCCCTATTCCATGGAGGACTTCGTCTCCGACCTCATCGAGCTCGTGGACGCGCACGGGTTCGAGCGGGTGGTGCTCGCGGGCTTCTCGCTCGGCGGGCTCATCGCCCAGGCCGCCGCGCTCGCGCACCCCGATCGGATCGCCGGCTTGATCGTCGTCGGATCGGTCGCGGGGCGCACGGACGCGGAGCGCGAGCGCGTGCTCGAGCGCGCCGCGGTCGTCGCGGCGCGCGGCCCCTACGAGGTCGCGAAGCTCAGCGTCGAGCGCTGGTACACGCCGCAGTACCTGGCCGAGCACCCGGAGGCGGCAGCGGAGACGCTCGAACGCATGCGCGCACTCGATCCGGCCTGCTACTCGGCGGCCTACCGCGTGCTGGCGACCAGCGACTTCGCCGGCGAACTGCATCGGCTGCGGATGCCGGTGCTCGCGATCGCCGGGGCGGGGGATGTGGGATCGCCCCCGCACATGTCGGAGCGGATCGCCGCGTCCGTGGACGACGGCGCCGTCGTCGTCGTGCCGGACGTCAAACACGAGCTGCTCCAGGAGGCCACGGACACGATTGCAAAGGAGATTGATCGATTTGTCGAACACACGGGACTATGAGCCCCTCTTCTCGGAGGGGATGCGGATCCGCCGGAACGTGCTCGGAGACGCGTACGTCGACTCGGCGGTCGGCTCGGACGATCCGCTGACCCAGGCCTTCCAGCCCTTCATGGTGAACTACTGCTGGGGCGAGATCTGGACCGACGACACGCTGCCCCCGGCGACGCGCAGCATGCTCGTGCTGGCGATGACGGGGGCGCTCGGCCGGCACGAGGAGTTCGAGATCCACGCCAGGGGCGCCCTGCGCAACGGGGTCTCACCCGACGAACTGCTCGCCCTGCTCAAGCAGCTGACCGTCTACTGCGGCGTTCCCGCGGGCGTCGGCGCCATGAAGATCCTCCGCCGCATGATCGCAGAGTTCGAGTCGTCGCAGGCTCAGAGCGCCGGCGATTGACCGGGACCCGCACATCCGTACACCGATATCCACACCGACACAGAACAGGAATACACGCATGCGCAAGCGATCTGCAACAACAGTGGCGTTGGGCGCCGCTTCGCTCCTCATCGGACTCACGATGGCGGGCTGCGCTCCCGGAGACGGCACCGCCGAGGGCGGCGAGCCCCTGACCCTGGTCACCTGGGGCGGCACCACCGAAGAGGGCTATCGGACGGCGCTCGCCGAGCCGTTCACCGAGGAGACCGGCATTCCCACGGAGATGGTCAACCCCGTCGACTACGGCAAGTACGCCGCACAGATCGAATCGGACCAGGTCAGCTGGGACTGGGTGGACCTCGAGGGCTGGTTCCCCGTGCAGCACCCGGACTGGTGGGCTCCGATCGACACGGACGTGGTGGAGATCGACCCGGCCGACGTGATCGAACTCCCCGGCCAGGAGAAGCTCGACGTCGACTGGGCGCTGCCGAGCGGCTCCTACTCCTTCGTCATGGCGCACCGCACCGATACGGATGCGGCCATCCCGTCGACCTGGGAGGAGTTCTTCGACACGGAGAGCTTCCCGGGCAAGCGGGCGGTCTACAACTATCCGTACGGCATGCTCGAGGTCGCGCTGCTGGCCGATGGCGTGGCGTACGAGGAGCTGTACCCGCTCGACATCGATCGCGCTCTGGCGAAGCTGGAGACGGTGCGATCCGACCTGGTCTTCTGGAACTCCGGCGCCGAGCTGCAGCAGATCATGACGAGCGGCGAGGCCGACTTCTCCTTCGCGTGGAACAACCGCATCGCGAACCTCGCGAAGCAGGGCGAGCCGGTGGCGATCGAGTGGAACGAGAACCTGCAGGACGGCGGCTACTACGTGACCGCGAAGAACAACCCGCAGGTCGATGAGACCATGCAGCTCTTCTCGCGGCTCATGAACACCGACGTGCAGGTGCAGATCGCGGGCGCCACGGGATACTCGCCCTCGCTGCGCTCCGCGATGGAGGCGCTGCCCGAGGACGAGCAGCCGTGGTACAACGCGTATCCCGAGAACATGGATCAGGCGATCGGGTCGATCAACCTCCAGTGGTGGGCCGACAACTTCGACGACGCCGTCGAGCAGTGGTCGAGCTGGGCGGGTCAGTGACCACCGACGTCATCTCCCTCCGTGCCCGGGCCGGCCGCTCTCGAAGCGGTTCGGCCTGGTACACGGCTCCGGGGCTGCTGTTCGTCCCCGCGCTCCTCGTGCTGGTGCCGGTGTTCGTCGTGCCGACGGTCATCCTGCTCGCCACGAGCTTCACCGGGGCAGACGGGCCGTTCTCCCAGTACGTGCGCATCGTCGAGACCGATCTCGTGCGCGCCGTCTTCCTGCGCAGCCTGCGCATCGCCGCGATCGTCACCCTCATCTCGCTCGTGCTGGCGGTCCCCTACGCGTCGATCGCCCTCAAGTCCGGCGCCCGCCTGCGCAGCCTGCTGCTCGGCGCGGTGACGGCATCGCTGTTCTTCAGCGTGCTGGTGCGCGCCTACGCGTGGTTGGCGCTGCTCGGCCACAACGGCCCCGTGCTGAACTTCCTGGACGCCCTCGGGATCGACACCGCGGACCTGCAACTGGTCAACAGCCCCACCGGCGTCATCATCGGGATGGTGCAGTACGGATTCCCGTTCATGGTGATCTCGCTCATCGACGTGATGGCGCGCCAGGACGGGAGCTTCGAGCGGGCGGCGGCCGTGCACGGGGCCGGCCCGGTGCGCCGGTTCTGCACGGTGACCTTCCCTCTGCTGGTGCCCGGTGTGCTCGCCGGATCGACGATCGTCTTCGTGACGACGCTCGGGTACTTCGTGATCCCGTCCATCCTGGGATCCCCGCGCGAACTCATGATCGGTCAGCTGATCAGCGACCAGGTGGGCACCACCCTGGACTGGAGCTACGGCGCCGCGCTCTCGGCGGCACTGCTCGTGGTCACCTTCGCCGTGATGGTCGCGCTCCGATTCCTCGCACGTCTCGTCGGAAGGAGCTGAGATGCCGCAGGGCACCCTCACGCGGATCCTCGGAGTCGCCCTCGCGCTGCTCCTCGCCGCCTACCTCATACTTCCCGCCCTCGCGGTGATCCCCATGGCGTTCAGCTCGAGCATGTTCCTCGAGTTCCCGCCCCCGGGATTCTCGATGCGCTGGGTCGAGCGCTTCTTCTCCGACCCGGCCTGGACCGCCGCCCTGACGAGGAGCCTGGTGGTCGCGGGCTGCACGGCCGTGCTCGCGGTGCCGCTCGGCACGCTCGCCGCGTACGCCATGGTGCGCGCGCACGCGCGCACGGGCCGCCTCGCGGACCCCATCATCATGATGCCCATGATGGTCCCGGTCGTGATCTCGGGTTTCGCGCTGTACCTCCTCGTGCTGCTCCTGCGCGTGCAGGGCGGGCTGCCCCTCGTCGTGCTCGCGCACGTCGGCCTCGCGATCCCGTTCGTCGTGACGACGGTGACGGCCTCGCTGCGCACCTTCGACTTCAAGCTGGTGCAGGCGGCGCGGGTGCACGGCGCGAGTGCGGTGCGCGCGTTCCTGGGAATCGTGGTCCCGGTCATCATGCCCGGGATCGGGGCGGCGACGCTGCTCTCGATCATGGTCTCGCTCGACGAGCCGGTGATCGCGATGTTCGTCGCGGGGGACCGCGAGCCCACCCTGCCGGTGAAGATGTTCGCCAGCATCACCTACGAGCTGAACCCGGTCGTCCCGGTCGCCGCCACGGTGCTCACACTGGCGACCTTCGTCCTGCTCGGACTGAGCCTCGCGCTGAACCGGATCGCGAAACGGCGGGGCGCACGATGAATCATCAGCGACTGAGAAACGGAATCATCATGGATCGATCTGAACATGAACACCGGCGGGAGCCGGTCGGGCTCGAGCTCGTCGGAGTGCAGAAGCGCTACGGCGACGTGCTCGCGGTGCGCGACGTCAGTCTTTCGGTGCAGCCGGGCGAGTTCCTCACGCTGCTCGGGCCCAGCGGTTCGGGCAAGACCACGACGCTCAACATGGTCGCCGGCTTCGAGACGCCGACGGCCGGCAGGATCCTCCTGGGCACGACGGATATCACTCGCGTGCCGACCCACAGACGCGGTCTCGGCATGGTGTTCCAGTCCTACGCGCTCTTCCCCCACATGTCGGTGCTCGAGAACGTGATGTATCCGCTCAAGCGCGAGGGCGGAGCGGGATCGGCGAAGCGCAAGCGAGCGCTCGCCGCACTCGAGTCGGTCTCGCTCGACCATCTCGCGCAGCGCAGGCCGGCGCAGCTGTCGGGCGGTCAGCAGCAGCGGGTCGCGCTCGCCCGGGCGTTCGTGTCGAATCCTCCGATGCTGCTGATGGACGAGCCGCTGAGCGCGCTCGACAAGTCGCTGCGCACGCAGATGCAGGAGGAGATCAGGAGGTTGCACCGCGAGATCGGCACCACCGTGCTGTTCGTGACCCACGATCAGGAGGAGGCGCTCGCGCTCAGCGATCGCATCGTGATCATGCGCGACGGCGACATCGCTCAGGTGGGCACCCCGACGGAGATCTACGAGTCGCCGAACTCGAGTTTCACCGCGAAGTTCCTCGGTGCCGCGAACTTCGTCGACGCGACGGTCGCCGCGGTGGAGGCGGACGGGGCTGTCGCGCTCTCCCTCGGCAACGGCGAGACCGCGTCGGCGCGGGCGACGGGGGACCTGGCCGAGGGCGCACCGGTGCGGCTGGTGCTGCGCCCGGAGGACGGCTATGTGGTCGAACCGGGCGCGCGCGACGGCAATCGCGTCTCCGCGGTGTTCGACGAGATCGTCTTCCTCGGGGACCGCCTGCGCTGCAGCGGTCGATTCGCCGATGGCTCGCCGTGCCTGCTGTGGCTCTCGCACCGCGAAGCGGCGAAGGTCCAGCCGGGGCGCGGCGTGATGCTGAGCTGGGAACCCGCGCGCAGCGTCGTCGTGCCGAGGGAGGCGTGACGTGTCGCGGACCGTCCGAGTGGAACCGGCCGTCGCCCCGCCCGACGCGGAGGCCGGCGACCCGGTGACGTTCACGCCGCTGGCTCCGGCCGGCTCGGGTGCGAGCCTGTTCCTCGTGCGAATGGGGGCCGGCGCCGACGTCGGCGGATGGCATCGTCACGATCAGGGCCAGTACCTCGAATCCATCGACGGGGTCGGCTGGGCGGAGGAACTCGGGGGCGATCGCTGGGAACTCGCTCCGGGTGACCGCCTGTGGTGCCCGCCGGGCACCATCCACGCCCACGGGGCGGCCGCTACGGGTGCGTGGACGCAGTTCTCGCTCACCCCTGGGGGGACCGAGTGGTTCGCGTCCCGCGCCGAAGCCGAGGAAGCCGCCGCCGGGAGCGTCCCGACCCGGCGCACAGAGGAAGGAACCATCGCATGACCATCGCGGAGCTGCGCATTCGCAAACTCTCGACGACCACGGAGCGCGTCTTCATCGAGGGCGGGAGGGCGCTCGATGGAGAGCTCCGGCTCTGCGCGGCCGCGGCGGTGATCGAGAATCCCTGGGCCGGGCGCTACGTCGAGGACCTGGGACCGGAGGTGCGCAGGTTGGCGCCCGAACTCGCGCTCCTGCTCACCGAGGAGATCATCGCGTCGTTCGGAGGAGCCGACCGGGTCGCCGCGTACGGAAAGGGCGCCATCGTCGGGGCCGACGGCGAACTCGAGCACGGTTCGGCCTTCCTCCACACCCCGTACTTCGGCAACGTGATCAGGGAGCGGCTGCTGAGCGATCAGTACATCAGCTACGCCGACACCCGGGGTGCGCCTGGAACGCGGCTCACCGTTCCGCTCGCCGACACGGTGACCTCGGGCCTCCGATCGCATTTCGTATCGTTCGGGTTCTCGGTTCCCGACGCGCCGGCCGCGAACGAGCTGGTCATCGCCGTGGCGGCGGCGACCGGCGGGCGACCGCACGCCCGCATCGGGGACCGCACGACCGACCCGGTCGTGCGCCTCGCCGACTTCCGCGGACGGGCGGCGCGCCTCGGCCTCCGCATCGAGGAGACGGACTGAGAGGTTCGCCGAGGCCGGGATCCCGCCGCGCGGCCGGCGGCTCCCGTCGGCGAGAGACGCTTCCGCGTCCGCCGAGCGATCTCGCGCGACACGCCCGGCTTGCGCGGATGCGGATCCTGACATAGAGTTGGTCTTTGGCTGTGCGCCGTCCCAGTGCGCAGACCGCGGGAGCCGCTCGGCTCGAGACCGGAATGACTCGTCAGGCCGGGGTTCCTGCAGACAAGAAATCTTGGGTGAGGCCGTCCGGTCTCACGGTATGAGAGGAAACACCATGGCAGCAGTGTGCCAGGTGACCGGCGCCGTTCCCGGCTTCGGTCACAACATCTCGCACTCGCACCGTCGCACCAAGCGCCGGTTCGATCCGAACATCCAGAAGAAGACCTACTACGTGCCGTCGCTCGGCCGCAAGGTGACCCTCACCCTGTCGGCCAAGGGCATCAAGGTGATCGATGCCCGTGGCATCGACGCCGTCGTGGCTGATCTGCAGAAGCGTGGGGTGAAGTTCTAATGGCGAAGGACAAGGACGTACGTCCGATCATCAAGCTCCGCTCGACGGCAGGCACCGGGTTCACCTACGTGACGAAGAAGAACCGTCGCAACACCCCGGACCGTCTCGTGCTCAAGAAGTACGATCCGGTCATCCGCAAGCACGTCGAGTTCCGAGAGGAGCGTTAATCATGGCGAAGAAGAGCATGATTGCGAAGAACAAGCAGCGCCAGGCGATCGTCGACCGCTATGCGGAGAAGCGCGCTGAGCTGAAGAAGGCCCTCGTGGACCCCAACGGGACCGACGAGAGCCGCGAGGCCGCACGCGTGGGCCTGCAGAAGCTGCCCCGCAACGCCTCGCCGGTGCGCGTGCGCAGCCGCGACGTCATCGACGGCCGCCCCCGCGGCGTGCTGTCGAAGTACGGCGTCTCGCGTGTGCGTTTCCGCGACATGGCGCACCGCGGCGAGCTGCCCGGCATCACCAAGTCGAGCTGGTAAGCACGACGGACCTCCTGCCGTCGCAGGGCTCGTTCGAGCCGACGCGCAGGCCGTTCCGGATGCGGCCGAGCCGAGCGGCGGGGCTGCGTTTCACCACGGGCGCGGATCCTTCGGGATCCGCGCCCGTGGTGCGTTTCGGGAGCCGCGAAGGCCGCGATCGGGCCCGCGCGACACGCCGCACCGCGAAATCCCAGCGAAGTTCCGCAGAATTCTGCCGAATTGGGGTAGATTCGTAGCGATCAACCGATCGGACCCTTCCAAACCGGGAGGGATACCTGAACTCGATCAGGGGCTGGGGGGCATTGCGTCTTCGCCCTGGAAGGACACAACATGGCACTCAACAAGACTGAGCTTGTCGCGAAGATCGCTGCCGAGACCGGCCAGAGCCAGGCCGCTGTTTCCAGCGTCGTCGACGGCTTCTTCGCCGCCGTCTCCGAGACCGTCGCCGGTGGCGACAAGGTTTCGATCCCCGGCTGGATCTCCTTCGAGACCGCGACCACCGCTGCTCGCACGGGCCGCAACCCGCGCACCGGTGAGACCATCGACATCCCCGCGGGCAAGCGCGTGAAGGTGTCGGTCGGCTCGAAGCTCAAGGCTGCCGTGAAGTAACACGCCTCCTCGGAAACCCCCGGTCGGTGCTCGTCACCGCCCGGGGGTTTCTGCGTGTCCGGGGCGACGGCCCGCCCCGCCGTCCCCGGGCGCCCTCCCACCCGGCGGCGCGTAGGCTTGAGGGGTGCCACGATACCTGCGCGTTCTCGCTCCCGCCCTGCTGATCGCGGCGACCTTCGCCGCGCTCCTCGTGGGGCTCGGGATCGGGGGCGCTGCGGCCGAGCGCACCCTGGCCGATCCGGGAGCGCTGGTGCGCTTCGGCATGCCGGTGATGCGCACGCTCGTGAACCTCTCGATGGCCGGACTCATCGGTTCCGTGGTGATGACGGTGTGGGCGCTCTCGAGCGAGCGGCGCGAGGCCCGAGTGGCGATGGATCTCGCCGCCGGATCCGCGGCGGTGCTCACCGTGGCCAGCGCGGCGACGCTGATCCTCACCTTCGTGGACGTCTCGGGCCTGGCCTTCTCGGGCGAGGCGAGCTTCGGGGCGGCGCTCGCCCAGTTCGTCACCGAGGTCGAACTGGGGCAGCTGTGGCTGATCCAGCTGCTGCTCGCGGCCGTCACCACGGTCCTGGCCTTCGCGATCCGGGAGCGCCGGCTCACGCTCCTCGTGCTCGTGGCCGCGATGGCCACGGCCCTGCCGCTCGCCCAGCAGGGGCACGCGGCGGGCGCCTCGGGCCACGGCCAGGCGGTCAACTCTCTGCTCGTGCACCTCATCGGCGCGGCGGTGTGGCTGGGAGGCCTGCTGACGCTCGTCTTCGTGGGCCGCGTCACCGATCGCCGGCGACTCTCCGTGCTCGCCGCCCGCTACTCCGCACTCGCGCTCTTCGCGTTCATCGGCGTCGCCGCCTCGGGGGTCGTGAGCGCGTGGCTGCGCGTGGGATCCCTCGACGCGCTCCTCGGCACGGGCTACGGGCAGCTCGTGCTGATCAAGACCGCGGCGCTCGTGGTGCTCGGCGGCTTCGGCGCGGTGCAGCGGGCGCGGCTGATCCCGCGCATCGCCGATTCGGCCCGGGGCGATCGCGCGTTCATGTGGTTCGTGCTCGCCGAACTCGCCGTGATGGGGGTCGCGAGCGGGATCGCGGGGGCGCTCGGGCGCACGGCCACGCCGGTGGCGCTGGAGCCCGCGCGCGATCAGGGCGACCGGATCGGCCCGGCCGAGTGGCTCACGGGCGATCCGCTGCCTCCGGAGCTCACACCCGCGAGCTACCTCACCACCTGGAAGTTCGACCTCGCCTGGACGCTCGTCTGCGCCTTCGGGATCGCGCTCTACCTCGCCGGCGCGCTCCGGCTCGCCCGCCGCGGCGACCGCTGGCCGGTCGGCCGCACGATCGCGTGGACCCTCGGCATGCTGCTGCTCTTCTACACGACCAACGGCGCGCTCAACGCCTACGAGCAGTACCTCTTCAGCGTGCACATGCTGGCCCACATGATGCTGACGATGCTCATCCCGCTCGTGCTGGTGCTGGGCGCCCCGGTGACCCTCGCGCTGCGGGCCGCCGAGAAGCGCACCGACGGCTCGTGGGGCGGACGCGAGTGGATCCTGTGGGCCGTGCAGACCCCCTATTCCAAGGTCATCACGCACCCGGCGGTCGCGGCGGTCGTCTTCGCCGGCTCCCTGTGGGTGTTCTACTTCACGCCGATTGCGCGCTGGGCCGCCTCCGAGCACCTCGGGCACCAGTGGATGATCATCCACTTCCTCATCTCGGGCTACCTCTTCAGCCTGTCGATGATCGGGATCGATCCCGTGCCCTACCGCTTCCCGTATCCCCTGCGGCTCGTCACCCTCTTCGCCACGATGGCCTCGCACGCGTTCTTCGGGGTGACCCTCATGACCGGCGACGGGCTGATGCTCGCCGACTGGTACGGCGCGATGGGGCGCACCTGGGGGGCGACGCCGCTCGAGGATCAGGCGACCGGGGGCGGCATCGCCTGGGGGATCGGCGAACTGCCGACGCTCGCGCTCGCGCTCATCGTGGCCGTGCAGTGGTCGCGCAGCGACGCCAAGGAGCAGAAGCGCAAGGACCGGGCCGCGGATCGCTCGGGCGACGCCGAGCTCGAGGCCTACAACGCGATGCTGGCGCGTCGGGCCGGCAGCCAATCGCATCGCGATTGACTGCCCGACGCGGCGGTGCCACCGCGCCGGGACCGCGGAACGGGCGCGTCGCTGGAGCGGAAGCGCAGCGTCCGATCGCCCCGCGGGGAGGCCTCAGCCTCCGAGCTGGCCCTCGTCGCTGACGGTCACGTCGGCGCGGTGGAAGTTGAGGTGCGAGCGCGACGCCGTGGGCCCGCGCTGCCCGAGGTAGCGAGAGAAGGTCGCCCCCGATCCGTAGGGCCGCTCGGCGGGGGAGGAGAGCTTGAAGAAGCAGAGCTGACCGATCTTCATACCGGGCCAGAGGCGGATCGGCAGGGTGGCGACGTTCGAGAGCTCGAGGGTGACGTGCCCCTCGAAGCCGGGATCGATGAAGCCGGCCGTGGAGTGGGTGAGCAGGCCGAGACGGCCGAGCGAGCTCTTGCCCTCGAGGCGGGCCGCGATGTCGTCGGGCAGGCCGACCTGCTCGAAGGTCGAGCCGAGCACGAACTCGCCGGGGTGGAGGATGAACCCCTCCTCGGGGTCGACCTCGATGAGCCGGGTGAGCTCGGGCTGCTCCTCGGCGGGGTCGATGACCGGATACTTGTGGTTGTCGAAGAGCCGGAAGTAGCGGTCGAGCCGCACGTCGACGCTCGACGGCTGCACCATCGAGGGGTCGCTGGGCGAGAGGCTGATGCGCCCGGAACCGAGCTCGGCGTTGATGTCGCGATCTGAGAGCAGCACGTGACGATTCTAGCGCGAGGGCGGGGCGCCCCAGAGGCCGCCGATCCCCGAGCGCCCGCCCGGAGGCATCAGTCGCGGAAGGCCCGGAGCACGTCGACGGCCGAGTTCAGCTGAGACGGGGCCGACCCCTCCCGGCGCTTCTCCTCCGCCGTGGCCTGCGCGGCCGCCGCGCGGCCGAACACGTACCAGATGCCGACCACCGGTTCGTTGCCGTTGTTCACGAAGAGGTGCGCGCGCTGGGAATCGAAGGCCATCGAGTCGCCGGCCCGGATGAGGTGCTCGTCGAACTCGAGCTTGAGCGTGAGCTCACCGCTCAGGAGGTACACGTGCTCCACTCCGAAGTGGCGCATCAGCTTCCCCTCGATCGAACTCGAGGCCCCGGGCTGGTAGGTGACCCGGAGCGCCTCGACATCGGTGCCCTCGAGCACCGACAGCCGTTCCCACTTCACCCCGTTGTCCATCTCGAGCGTGGGGTTCTCATCCGAGGCCTGGTAGTGGAAGGGGGTCATCGGCCGCGGCACGACATGGGGCACCTGCACCACCTGCTGCGGCTCCGCCACCTGCCGCAGGCGCGACGGATCCTCGCGTCCCAGCAGCGCGTCCGTGGAGATGTCGAGCTGCGACACGAGGGAGTAGAGCGTGCTGACCGAGGGCTTGGTCTTCCCGGTCTCGACCTGCGAGAGCAGGCTGGGAGAAACGCCGATCGCGGAGGCGAGCGAGCGCAAGCTCATGCCGCGTGCCTCCCGCGCCTCCCTGAGGCGTGCACCGATGGAATCCGACATGAGGTCTCTCCTATTGTGTTGACTGTACGTCTCCAGCACCGGGGTACCGGACGTGTGACTACTTCAGTGTAACTTCACAGCGGACCTGCACAGGGCCGGCCCCACCGCTCAGCAGGAGATCGCGGTTGTGCACCCCCGCTTCGGCCTCGCCGCGTTCGATGGCCTGCGCGAGTGCGAGCACACGACTGTTCAGCGGCGCGGAAGCCTTCCCGCCCGCCGTCGCGACGACGCGTCCGTTGAGATCGTCGATCTCGGCGCGACGTCCCTTCCGCCAGTCCTGCAGCACGGTCGTCAGGGTGGAGGGGAACGTGTACGCGTCGAGGACGACCCCGAGCAGATGCTCCACGTACGCGTCGCGGGTGAGCGTCTCCGGGTCCGCCTCCCGGGTGAAGATGGGCACGATGCGCCGTCCGTCCGCGAGCGCTGCATCGAGCGCCTCCTGGCCGGTGGCGAGCATCATCTCGTACATCCCCGGCAGCGCGATCGCCTCCGCGAGCGGAAGGTCCAGGATCGCCGACGGCACGAGCTCGCAGGCATTGGCGACGAGCTTCATCCACTTCGCCGAGCGGATGTCGGGAGTCGTGACGACATCCGCCGCGGCCCGCAGCACGGGGGCGATGGCCTCGGCGCGCGCCTGCGCGGCGGGAGTCTCCCCGCCCAGTGCGAGCCACAGCGGCGCCTCCTGCACGATGCGGCCCGGATGGAACATGTTCGCCGCGACCTCGACCACGGCGCCGACGCTGCGGTCCGACCCGAAGACCCGGGCGACCGCGTCGAGGGTGATGCCGTTTTGGATGGCGACGATCGAGCCGTCCGGGGCCAGGTGCGGGCGCAGCAGTTCACATGCCCAGACGGTGTCGTAGGCCTTGACGCCGAGCACGATGAGGTCGAACGACTCGGTCGGCTCGGCGAGCCGGCAGAGATGCCGGGCCCGCATCGGCGTGACGCGCACCTCGCCCGCGCGATCGACCCGCAGTCCGTGCTCGCGCATGGCCTCGACGTGGGCCGGCCAGGGGTCGTAGACCGTGACGTCCGCTCCCGCGTGCTGCAGGCCCTCGGCGATCGCGCCCCCGTTGGCGCCCGCGCCGAATACCGCGATACGGACGGGGGTCATGCCGGCGCGAGTTCGTAGTCGACCACGGACTTCTCGGCGACGAGCTCGCCGACCACGGCGAGCGCGGCGACGTGATCCGGGTGCACCTGATAGTCGGCCAGCGCCTCGTACGAGTCGTGATGCGAGACGAGCACGGCGTCCCAGTGCCCCGGGACCGCGGCGTCGTCGACGCCGATCTCGAGCGACTGCACTCCCGGAACCCGGTCGGCGAGCGGCTCCAGGGCGGCCCTCAGCGCCTCGGCGGAGCGCGCTCGGCCTGCGGCGTCCCGGGCTGAGAACTTGAAGGTGACGATGTGGCGGATCACGGGAGCTCCATTCTGCGCTGGGCGGGGCGCGCGGCGGTTCGGGCGGGCACGGCCACGGGTTCGCGGATGATGGCGCGCATGAGGTTCACGTTCGCCAGGCTGGGGACGAGCTCGCCGCGTTCGATGCGTTCGCCGATCCGGAGAATCGCCTCGTTGACCGGCGCCTCCCCGCCGAGGCGCTCGCGGAGCTCGACGATGTAGCCGTTGAAGCCGTCGAGCTCGGCGCGTCGCCCCTTCTCCCAGTCCTGCAGCACCGCGACCCGCGTGTCCGGCCGGGAGAACGATTCGAGTACGGCGTCGAGCAGGTCGAGTGCGTACTGGTCCGAATCGGGCACCTCCGCCGCGGTCTTGCCGAAGATGGGCAGCATCGTGATGCCGGCGTCGATGGCGAGCCGGTAGGCCTCCCGAGCCGCCGCGTCCATGACCGCGCGCATGTCCGGCTGCGCGACGGCCGTGAGGAGCGGGACGCCGAGGATGGCCGAGGGGAGCATCTCGGGGATGTTGGCGATGAGCTTCATCCACTTGGACGAGCGGATGTCGTCCGAGATCTCGGTCCTCCCGGCGTGGCGCAGGGTCTCGGCGACCGCGTCCAGCTGCGGGGTGCGCGCGCCGTCGAGGGTGCCCACGCCGAACCAGGTGTCCTCCGGGGCGTACTGACGCACCACGTGCCCCGGGTCGAAGAGGTTCGCGGCGATGCCGAGCACCGCTCCGATGGTGCGCTCGGGCCCCACGACGTCGGCGATCGTATCGATCGTCATGCCGTTCTGCAGGCCCACCACCATCGATCCCTCGTGCAGCAGGGGGGTGATGAGCTCCACCGACCACCGGGTGTCGTAGGTCTTGGTCGAGATGAACACGATGTCGAACGGCTCTCGCAGCTCCGCGACCTCGCAGAGGTGGCGGGCGTCCACCCGAGTGACCTCGGTGCGGTCCGGCATCTCGACGGTGAGCCCGCTCGCGCGCATCGCCTCGACGTGGGCGGGCCACTGGTCGATGAGGGTGACATCGAGCCCGGCCCGAACCAGGTCGGCGCCGATGGACGCGCCGTTCGCTCCGGCGCCCAGCACCGCTATTCTCTGATCGCTCACTGCATCGCCTCGCACGGTCGGGTGGTGGGGTCGGGGCTCATCGAGATCATGCCGATTCGTCTGCGCTCTACTGGGCCGTGTAGCCGCCGTCGAGCACCAGCTCCGCGCCGGTCATGTAGCTCGACTCGTCGCTCGCCAGGAACAGGACGCCGTTGGCGATCTCACGGGGTGATCCGAGCCGGCCGAGCGGCACCTTCGCGAGCACGTCGGCCGTGATGTCGGGGGCCTGCGCGTCGATGAGGGGCGTGTCGATGAGGCCCGGGTGCAGCGAATTGCAGCGTACGCCGTCGCCGATGTACGAGAGGGCGACGTTCTTGCTCAGCGACCGCACGGCGGCTTTGGAGGCGGTGTACGCGGAGACTCCCGCAGCGCCCGCGATCCCCCAGATCGAGGAGGTGTTGATGATCGATCCGCCACCGTTCTCGACCATGACGGGAACGACCGTGCGACATCCGTAGAAGACGCCGTTCAGGTTGACGTCGACGACGAGGTTCCAGTCGTCGAGCGAGATCTCGCTCACCGGCTCGTAGGCCTTGACCACTCCGGCGTTGTTGAACAGCACGTCGATCCTGCCCCGCGCCGAGACGATCTCGCTCACGACGCGCTCCCACTGCCCCAGGTCCGTCACGTCGAGCTGCACGTACGTGATCGCGTCCGACTCGTAGGGGGCCGCCGCCTGCACATCGGCGGCGTACACCTCGGCGCCCTCCTCGGCGAACCGCTCCGCCGTCGCCCGGCCGATCCCGCCGGCCGCCCCCGTGACGAGCGCGATCTTTCCCTGAAGCCTCATTGCTCTCCTCCATGCAGGCGGTCGCCCGCCTCAGATTTGTTTAGTAAGAGTAGACAATGTGTTGAGTGCTGCTGTCAAGCCGGGGTGGGCGAAGTGCGCGCGGCGCCTCGGCGGCGATCAGCGCGGCCACTGCCACAGCTCGAGCTGCACGCCGTCCGGATCGCGCAGGTAGGCCCACTGCGAGCCGGCGAGGGCGCCGTCCTCGAGCCTGACCGGCGGTGCGTTGAACACCGCTCCGCGCTCGGTGAGTGTTCGATACGCCTCGTCCATGTCGTCCACCTGCAGGCAGATGTGGGCCGCCCCCACGTCGCAGTTGCGGAGCGCGAAGTCGTCGCCCTCGGGCTCGGCGTACTCGAGGAACTCGATCCGGGTGGACCCGATCTCGATCATCGAGTAGTCGAGCACCGCGCCCGGCACCTCGACCCCCGCTTCGAGCGCGGCCCCTTCGTTGTGGTTGACGGGGCCGGGCTCCAGGCCGAACATCGTGCGGTACCACTCGAACGAGCGCTTCATGTTCCGGACGGTGATTCCGATGTGGTGGACGCCTTCGACGGTGAAGGGCATGCGAACTCCTCTGCTCGACCGGTGTTGTGAACACTGCCAGTGAACAACATTGTCCGCGGATGTTCAATAGCCCGGCATCCGCAGAAGGCCGCGCCGAGGCGCACCGGCGTTTCGGCGGGAAGGCGCAAACCCCTCGCGCAATGCCCTGGGGTGTAGTTATAGTGAACGCTGGGCGCCGTGCCTGGTGCCGTGCGAAGAGCAAAGGAGCTGAACATGACGGGAAGACTCGAGGGTCGCACGATCGTGGTGACCGGTGCGGGATCCGGCATCGGGGCCGGGATCAGCCGCGGCATGGCCGCCGAGGGGGCCAACCTGGTCGTCTCGGACCTCGACGCCGATGCGGCGCGGGCGGTGGCGCGGCAGATCGAAGACGCCGGAGGGTCGGCGATCGGCGTGCAGGCCGACGTCACCGACCGCGTCGGCGTCCGCGCCTCGATCGCGGCGGCGGTGGAGCGATTCGGGCGCATCGACGCCTATTTCAACAATGCGGGGATGAACGCGCCCCTGCGGTTCCTCGACATCACCGAGGCGAACTTCGAGCTCATCATGAAGGTGAACGCGCTCGGCGTGCTGATCGGCACCCAGGAGGCGGCCAAGCAGTTCATCGCTCAGGGCACGCCCGGGAAGGTGATCAACACGGCATCGATCGCGGGCCGCACCGGTTTCCCCAACTTCGCGCCCTACAGCGCCGCGAAGTCGGCGGTGATCGCGCTCACGCAGTCGGCGGCTCGCGCGCTGGCGCCGCAGCAGATCACCGTGAACGGCATGGCGCCGGGCGTGGTCGCCACTCCGCTGTGGGACAAGCTCGACGCCGACCTCGAGGCGATCGGCGAGGGCGACTCCGGTTTCGCGTCGATGTCGGGCGACATCCTGCTCGGCCGTCCCGCCCAGCCGGAGGACCTGGTGCCCACCGCGATCTTCCTCGCGGCCCCGGACTCCGACTACATCACGGGTCAGATCATCCCCATCGAGGGCGGGATGATCCTGGTCTGACCGACGCGGCCCCTCGCGGGGCGCATCCGTCCCGGATCCGCTGTTCGGCGTCACGGGACACTCCGAACGGGGCGCCCCGCGGGCGGCGGCTCGCGGCGGGGTGCGCCCTCGCGACCGGATGTAACGAAACAGCATCGAAACAATGTTCACCAGTTCTGCACTTGTGTGTTCATCTGTATAGTCCTACTCAACGTTGAACGGTGACTCGGTCGGTCGCCGGACGGCACAGGTTTTCAAAGGAGAAACGATGACGTCAGATCCGTCTGAGACGCGCGCCCTGTCGGGCGCGCGGTTCCCCGTATCGCAGGGGCTCATCACGATGGTCATCGCCCTCGCCGGGGTGCTGCTCCTCGGCCTCGTCTTCGCGCCGTCGAGCCTCGCGCCGAACGTGCTGCTCGGTGTGATCCCCTTCGCGTCGGTGCTCGCGATCGCCGGTCTCGGCCAGATGCTCGTCGTGCAGCAGGCCGGCATCGACCTCTCGGTGCCGGGGGCGGTGTCCCTCGCGGTGGTGCTCGCCACCCACGTGACGAACGGCGATTCGAGCAGGCTCGGCCTCGCAGTGCTCTACTGCGTCGCCTTCGCCCTGGTGGGGGGCGCGGTCAACGGCTTCCTCGTCGGGGTCATGGGCCTCAACGCCATCATCACCACGCTCGGCACCAACGGCCTCATGTTCGGCGCCGTCCTGGTGATATCGGGCGGCGTGCCCCGCACGACGACATCGCTGCTCCAGAGCATCACCAACGGCAATGTGCTCGGGGTGCCGAACACCCTCCTGCTGCTGCTCGTCACGCTGGTGCTCGTCTCGCTGCTGCTGAAGAAGACGGTCGTGGGCCGCCGGTTCGAGGGGATCGGGGCGAGCCCCGACGCCACGCGCTCGATGGGTCTCCGCGTGCGCACGCACAAGGTCGGGGCCTACATCGGGGCCCAGCTGCTGTACACCTTCGCCGGTCTCATCCTCGCGGGTGTGGTGACGCAGCCCACGCCCTATCTCGGCAACAACTACCTGCTGCCCACCGTGGCGGTCGTGGTGCTGGCGGGCACCTCCCTGCGGGGCGGCCGGGGATATCCGGTCGCCACGATCGTCGCCGCCTTCTTCCTCACCCAGCTCGAGCAGTTCTCGCTCGCGCTCGGGATCCCCTACGCGGCCCGCACGCTGATGCAGGCGGCGGCCTTCGTGATCGGAGTCGCGATCTACACCATCGACTGGGGCAGGGTCCGGCGCTGGATCGCGGGGCGCGCGGATCGCGCCGCCCGCCCGGCGGCGGTCTGATCCCGGCATCGAACCTCAACCAGAACACCGCGTTCAGACGAAAGGAATCACATGAAACTCAACAAGAGACTGTTGACGGGAGCAGCGGCGCTCTCGGCGGGCCTGCTCCTGCTGACCGCCTGCTCGGGCGGCGGCGACACCGCGGGCGGAGAGGCCGGCGGAGGCGCGGCCAACGCGGACGCACCCGCGTGGTGCGGGCCGGACGAGGCCAGCCTGACCTTCCTCGACGGCTACATCGTGAACGGCTGGCGCATGATCGCGGCCGAGACGGCGCGGATCGAGGCGGCGAAGTGCCCGACCATCACCTCCTTCGAGGTCATCGACGGTCAGGGCGACACGCAGAAGGCGATCTCGGACATCAACGGCGCGGTCGCGACCGGCTCCGATGCGATCGTCGTCCACACGGCCTCCGGCGAGGCGGTGCTCCCCGCGCTGCGATCGGCGTACGAGGCCGGAGTGGTGACGGTGCCCTACCGGGACGGCGTGGGCGGCGCGGCCGGCGAGGACTACGACATCTGGATCGGCGCCGACTACGTCGAGGACGGACGCACCTTCGGCAACTGGATCAAGGAGCAGTTCCCCGACGGCGCCAAGGTCCTCTTCCTCAGCGGTCCGGCCGGCACCACCCAGGGGCTCGACGAGAAGGCGGGCCTCGACGAGGTGCTGAGCGACTCGAAGTACGAGTTCATCGGGGAGCAGCCCTTCGAGGTGACCGAGTGGGACCCCTCGAAGACGCAGCAGGTGCTGACCGCCGCGATCGCGAAGCATCCGGAGATCGACGTCATCGTGTCGGACTACGGCCCCTCGCTCGTCGGCGCTCTGCCCGAGTTCGAGAAGAGCGGCCGCTCGATCCCGGCGCTCGCGGCTTCCGACGGCAACGTGCTCGGCTGCTTCTGGGAGGCGCACCAGGAGTCGAGCCCGGACTTCAAGATGATGACGATCAAGACCGGCACCGACAACATCGCGCTCGCCGTCCAGCACGCCGCGGCCCGCGCCACCGGCGGCGAGGTGCCCGGCGACGAGGCCTACGTCGGCGGGGTCTTCGAGGACTCGACCTCGGATGACAAGCCGGTGCAGTGCAACCCCGACCTGCCCGACGACACCTACCTGTCCTCCTCCGCCCTGACCGGCGAGGAGCAGGCGGAGCTCATCGGCGGCTGACCCCGGTCGAGTCGGCGGGGATCCGACCGGATCCCCGCCGACTCGCTCACGATCAACGACATTTCGAAGGAAGCAACGTGCAGCAGAGCGACGCCACCCCGCAGACGCCGGTCATGTCTCTTCGCGGGATCGCCAAGAGCTTCGCGGGGGTTCCCGCGCTCACGGACGTGTCCCTCAACATCTACGCGGGCGAGGTGCACGCGCTTCTCGGCGAGAACGGCGCGGGCAAGTCCACGCTGATGAACGTCGCCACGGGCTCATTGGCCCCCGACGGCGGCGCGATCGCCATCGGCGAGGAGGAGTTCCAGGCGCTCACGCCGACGCAGGCGGCCGGGCTCGGGATCGCGATCGTGCATCAGCACCCGGCCGTGCTGCCCGACCTCACCGTGCTGGAGAATCTGCGCGTGGCGCTGCCGCCCGCGGTGTTCGCCGGCCGTCCGAGCAGGGACGTGGCCGAGGAGCTGCTCAAGCGCGTGCGCCTCAACGTGCACCTCTCGGATCGCGTCGAGAACCTCAGCGTGGCGCAGAAGCACCTGCTCGAGATCGCCAAGGCGCTGGCCGTGCACCCGAGGGTGCTGGTGCTCGACGAGCCGACCGCCCCGCTCGGCAGCGACTCCGTCGAGATGCTCTTCGATCTGGTCGCCGAGTGGACCGCCGAGGGGACCGCGATCGTGTACATCACGCACCGGATGGCGGAGGTGCGGGAACTCGCGAGGCGCGTCACCGTGCTGCGGGACGGGCACGTCGCCCGCGCCGACGCGCTCATCGACGAGGTCACCGATGAAGACATGCTCGCACTGATCGTCGGCAGGCGACTCGCATCGACCTTCCCCGAGAAGCGGGGCGGCGGTCCGGCCGAGCCCAACCTGGTCGTCGAGCATCTCAGCGCGGACGGCATCCACGACATCTCGTTCTCGGCGCTGCCCGGAGAGATCGTCGGGATCGCCGGAGTGGTCGGCAACGGGCAGGAGGAGCTCATGCGCGCGCTCGCCGGCCTGGCCCCGCACGAGGGACGGGTGCTCATCGACGGTCGCGACTTCAGCTCGAAGGATCTGCTGCGCGCCTCCGGATACATGCCCGCAGATCGCCACCACGAGGGGCTGATCATGCCGCTCACGGTGCGCGAGAACGCGGCGATCTCCGCCCTCAAGCGCTTCCGCAAGGGTCCGCTGCTGAGCCGGCGCCAGGAGGTCGACCTCGTCACCGAGCAGCTGCGGTCGCTGGCGGTGAAGGCGCCGTCGCTCGACGCGGAGGTGTCGTCGCTCTCCGGCGGCAACCAGCAGAAGGTGGTGATGGCGCGCACCGTGCTCTCCGGCCCGCGGCTCGTGCTCGCGCACGAGCCGACGCAGGGTGTGGACGTCGGGGCCCGCGCCGAGCTCTACCGCATCATCCGCGAGATCTCCGCGCAGGGCACGCCCGTGATCGTCGCCTCGTCCGACGCGAAGGAGCTCGAGGGGCTGTGCGATCGGGTCATCGTGCTGTCGCGCGGTCAGACGGCCGCCGAGCTCACCGGCGACGAGATCCAGGAGGAGCGCATGGTGCACACGGCGGTCACGTCGCGGACCGCGAGCCTGCGGACCGTCTCGGCCGAACGGGCCGGCTCGGGAAGGATCTCCCGATTCCTGCAGGGCGACTACGCTCCCGTGGCGCTGCTCGCCGTCGCGATCCTCGGGCTCGGCGCCTACATCCTCACGCAGAACGACAAGTATCTGAACGCCTTCAACATCACATCGATCCTCACGCTGACGGCCGCACTCGGGTTCATCGCCCTCGGGCAGACGATGTCCCTGCTGCTGGCGGGGATCGACATGTCGGTCGGGCCGCTGGCCGGGCTGCTCGTCGTCATCGCCTCGTTCCACTTCTCCGGGGGTGCGACGGCGGGGTCGATGCTGCTGGGTCTCGCCGCCATGATCCTCGTGTCCGTCGCCACGGGTCTCGTCAACGGCCTGCTCATCAGATACCTGAGGTTCACGGCCATCGCGGCGACGCTGGCGACGTACTTCGCGCTCCAGGGGTTCAGCTTCATCCTGCGGCCCACGCCGGGCGGGAACATCGACCGGGCCGTGTCCGACGCCATCCAGTTCAAGATCCTCGGGGTCGTGCCGGTGGCCTTCGTGGTGCTGATCCTCCTGGCCGTCGGGCTCGAGTTCGCGCTCAAGCGGAGCCGCTGGGGCTGGAGGCTCCGCGCCATCGGCTCGGACGAGCCCAACGCTCGGCGCGTCGGCGTCAAGATCAACCGCACGGTCATCGCGGCGTACATCTTCTGCTCGCTGCTCACCCTGCTGGGCGCGCTGATGCTGATGGCCCAGCTGGGGGTGGGCGACGCGGCGCAGGGCGTGAACTACACGCTCACCAGCATCACCGCGGTGGTCCTCGGCGGGACGAGTCTCTTCGGAGGCCGCGGCACCTTCGTCGGCAGCCTCCTGGGATCCCTGCTGCTGGTGCAGGTGCTCAACGCGATGTTCTTCCTGAAGCTGGACCAGTCCTGGCAGTACTTCCTGCAGGGCATCATGATCCTGGCGGCCGCGATCGTGTACTCGGTGGTGCGCGCCCGCGTGAAGAACCGGGTCGCCGCCTGACCGGCACCGTCTGACCGGCACCGCCTCACCGGCGCCGCCATCCACCCCCCCCCGACGACGAGGAGACACCATGTCCGTTCCGCCCTTGCTCGCCTCCTGCTGGACGCACGCGGGCGACGCCTTCCCGGAGAGCGGGGACGAGCGCTCGCCGTTCGACATCCTGGACCGGGTGCGCGCCGTCGCCGAGGCGGGCTGGAGCGGCCTCGGGCTGGTGCACGCCGACCTCGTCGAGACCGCGCGCACGATCGGCCTGGAGCGCCTCGCCGAGGAGATCCGCGCCGTCGGGCTCGAGTTCGTGGAGGTCGAGTTCCTCGGCAACTGGTGGACGGCTGGCGAGGAGCGCCGGGCCTCCGACGCGCGGCGCAGAGACCTGCTCGAGGCGGCCGAGGTGCTGGGGGCCCAGACCATCAAGGTCGCGGGCAAGATGTACGCCAGAGAGGCCGACCTCGACGTCATGGGCGAGGAGTTCGACCGGCTCGCGGACGAGGCCCGGAACGCGGGCGCGAGGATCGCGATGGAGTTCCTCCCCTTCACCAACTTCTCCGACGCCGCGAGCGCATCGCGCTTCGTGAGCGGGGTCGGCAACCGGAACGGCGGGCTGATCGTCGACATCTGGCACGTCTACCGGGCGGGCGACACTCCCGACGAGCTGCTGACGGTACTGGATCCCGACCACCTCTTCGCGGTGGAGCTCAACGATGCGCTCGAGCCGGCGCCGGGCGACTCGGATGAGGCGCTGTGGGCCGACACGATCAACGAGCGCCGCCTGCCCGGCGAGGGCGACTGGGACGTCCCGCGCTTCATCAACGTGATCCGGGAGCTGGGCTTCACCGGAGCCTGGGGCGTCGAGATCCTCTCCGCCGAGCATCGCCGGAAGTCCCTCGGCGACGAGGTCGCCTCCGCCATCGACGCGACCCGGCGCGTGTTCGCCGAGGCCGACCGCCAGAGCGCGCAGCGCTGACGGCCATGGCCGATCCCGGGCCGGCCCGCCGGCGGGCTCGTGCGGTCGCCCGGGGAGAGGGGGCGCGATGACGAGCGGATCGCGTCGCGCGAGCGGTCGCGGGGCGCAGCGCGTGCTCATCGCGGCGCTCGTGTGCGGCTCCTTCGGCATCGGCGTCAGCGAGTTCCTGGTCATGGGGCTGCTGCCGGAGATCGCGGCCGACCTCGCGCCCGCGCACTTCTCGGCGCACCCGGACTCGGCGGTGGCGGCCGCCGGCGGCATGGCGTCGGGCTACGCGCTCGGGGTGGTCGCGGGCATGGTGCTCATGCCCGTCGTCCTGCGCCGACTCTCGGAGCGCGCGATCGTCGCGGTCTGCGCGGCCGCGATGCTGCTGCTGACGGTGCTCACGCTGGCCGCTCCCACCCTGCCCGTGGCGATCGCGCTGCGCTTCATCGCCGCCCTTCCGCACGCGAGCTACGTCGGGCTCGCCTCGCTGATGGCCGCCCGGGCGCTCGGCTCCCGGCATCACGGCCGAGGTGCCGCCATCGTGGTCGGCGGCCTCACCCTGTCGAACGTGCTCGGCGTGCCCGTGCTGATCGCGTTCGGAAGCGAGGCCGGCTGGCGGGCGGCGCTCGTCGTGTGCGCCGCGCTCTTCGCGGTGCCGCTGCTGGCGCTCGCCAGGATCGTTCCCCGTGCGGCGGAGGGCGCGGAGGCGCTGCGGGTGCAGCGGGCGCGCGGGGGCGGGCGGAGACTGGTGTCGGCGATCGTGATGATCACGAGCCTCGCCAGCGGCGCCTTCGCCGTCAGCACCTTCGTGGCTCCGGTGTCGGCGCATGTGCAGGGTGTTCCGCCGTCGATCCCGGTCTCGGTGCTCATGCTCGCGTTCGGCGTCGGCATGAACATCGGTAATTTCGGGGGCGGGGTGATCGCGGACCGCTCCGCGCCCCTGATCCTGCTGCTCAGCGGCGCCTCCGGGCTCCTGGGCGCAGGTCTGCTTCTGGCAGGCGCGACGACGAGCGCGCTCGCCATCGCCGGGATGCTCCTCGTGGGTGCGGGGCTCGGGTCGCTGACGCCCGGCGCGCAGGTCGTGTACCTGCGCCTGGCCCGTCGTCGTCCCCGCCTCGCGGCCTCCCTCGCGCCGGGGACCATCAACCTCGGAAGCTTCGTAGGCGCTCTCGCCGGCGGGGCGGGTCTTGCGGCCTTCGGGGCCCAGGCGGTCGTGATCGCCGCGCTGGGCCTCTACGGGATCGGCCTGGTACTGCTCGCCGGGGGAGGCGCCGCGCGCGACAAGATGGTAAGTTCTGCAGTACATGTTTAGTATTTATTAACGTTAGCGTCGCGATCGACGCACGAGTTCTGAGGAGATGTGCACATGAGTGAGGCGCGAACCGCTTCCCCTCGCGTGGCCGTGCTGGGAACGGGGGCGAACGGCTCGGTGATCGGCGCCGATCTGGCCGACGCCGGCGTGGATGTCACCTTCATCGATCAGTGGCCGGCGAACGTCGAGGCGATCCGCGAGCACGGGGTGCGGGTGCAGCACGGGCACGAGGGCGAGATCGTCACCACGCGGGTGCCCGCCTATCATCTCTGCCAGGTCGCGGAGCTGCGCGAGCCGTTCGATGTGGTGCTGCTGCTGGTG
Source organism: Leucobacter sp. (assembly GCF_053528595.1). NCBI lineage: Bacteria > Bacillati > Actinomycetota > Actinomycetes > Micrococcales > Microbacteriaceae > Leucobacter > Leucobacter sp. The sequence continues at coordinate 43,858 of NZ_JAIVPF010000043.1, forward strand.
AAGGCCTACGACACCCGTTGGGCGACCGAGCTGATCAGGCCCCTGCTGCACGATGACTCCGTGGTCGTCGGAGTGCAGAACGGCATGACGGCCACCGTGATCGCCGATGTCGTGGGCGCCGAGCGCACGCTGGGCGCGGTGATCGAGGTGACCTCCGCGATGTACGAGCCGGGTCTCGCCGAGCGGCACTCCGGCCGCGACCGCTCCTGGTTCGCCGTCGGGGCCCTCGACGAGAGCGCCGAGCGGCACGTGGCGCCGGTCGCGGAGCTCATGCGCCACGTGGGTGTCGTCGAGGAGACGGGGGACATCCAGTCGGCGAAGTGGATGAAGCTCGTGCTGAACGCGGCCGAGCTCGTGACCTCGGCCGTGCTCGACCTCTCGATCTCCGAGTGCGCGCGCTTCGAGGGGATGCGGGAGGTGATGCTCGAGGCGGGCGACGAGGCGATCGCCGTCGCCCGGGCCCAGGGGCTCACGATCCGGCCCATCTTCGGCATGGAGGGCGATGCGGCGGCGTCCCCCGACACCTATGTCGCGACGATCCTCGACGAGCTGGTGCAGAACTACATCCTGCCGCACTCGCGTGCGACCGTGCTGCAGGACTGGATGAAGCAGCGGCGGAGCGAGGTGTTCGAGCTCAACGGCGAGGTGGTGCGCGCGGGCCGCGAGCACGGGATCCCCACGCCCGTCAACTCCGCGATCGTCGAGATCGCGCGGAAGATCGAGGTGGGGCTGCTGCAGCCGAGCACGGCGCATGTGGCGCTCATGCGGCGCGCGCTCCGCGAGCCCGTCCCGGTGCGCGCGCGAGAGCGCAGCGCCCCGCGCGCGGGCACGCGGTTCCCCGAATGAGGGTCGAAGCTCGCGGCCCCGCGGGACTTGCGTCCAGCTTCACAAACGTTTAGTCTTGCTGAACAAAAGGGTTCAGTATCTGTTACCTGCAATACGCGACGACAAGGGTGTGGTGGTATGCCGATTCCGACTTACGGTATGAACGCGGTCGATTGGGAGCAGCGGATCGATCGCGACGTGCTGCGCAGCGGTCGGGTCGCGAGGCTGCGGTCCGAACTGGAGAAGAGCGACCTGGGCGCCCTGCTCGCGTTCGACTTCTCGAACATCCGCTACATGTCCTCCACGCACATCGGCACCTGGGCCATGGACAAGGCGATCCGATTCTCGCTCATCACGCGCAACAGCGATCCGATCGTGTGGGACTTCGGATCCGCCGCCAAGCACCACGACCTCTACAACCCCTGGCTGCACACGACGACGACCGAGATGGACGCGGATCCGCATCAGCCGCATCACGGCGCCGTGAAACCGCGCGCCGAGTCCGGTGCCCGGGCCGGCATCTCGACGCTGCGCGGCGCGTTCCACCCCGACGCCGGGATCGCTGAGGAGGTCGCGCGGAAGATCCGTCGCGAGCTCGAGAAGTTCGGGCTGCTCGGCGAACCGCTGGGCGTGGACATCGTCGAGATGCCGATCCTCGCCGCCATGCAGCGGGCCGGGATCTCCGTCGTGGACGGGCAGCAGGTGTTCCTCAATGCGCGCGCCGTCAAGATGACGGAGGAGATCCAGCTGCTCACGCAGGCGGCCTCCATGGTCGACGCCGCCTATGACGAGCTCTACCGGTTCCTGAAGCCCGGCGTTCGCGAGAACGAGACGGTGGGCCTCGTCTCGAAGGTGCTCTACGATCTCGGCTCGGAGTACGTCGAGGGCGTCAACGCGATCTCCGGCGAGCGCTGCTCGCCGCATCCGCACGTGTACAGCGATCGTCTGATCCGGCCCGGCGATCCCGCCTTCTTCGACATCCTGCACAGCCACCAGGGCTATCGCACGTGCTACTACCGCACGTTCGCGGTGGGGTCGGCGAGCCGCGCGCAGGTCGACGCCTACAAGCGGGCTCGCGAATACATGGATCGTGCGATCGCGCTGGTGCGGCCGGGAGCCACGACCGCCGACATCGTCGCGGTCTGGCCGAAGGCGGAGGAGTTCGGATTCCCCGACGAGGAGGCGGCGTTCGCACTGCAGTACGGGCACGGCGTCGGGCTGTCGATCTGGGAGAAGCCGATCTTCTCGCGCCTCGTGTCGTTCGATCACCCGGAGGTGCTCGTCGAGGGCATGGTGTTCGCGCTCGAGACGTACTGGCCCTCCGCCGACGGGATCGGCGCCGCCCGCATCGAAGAGGAGGTGGTCGTCACCGCCGACGGGTGCGAGGTCATCACGAAGTTCCCGGCCGAGGAGCTGCTCGTGGCGGGCCCGAAGTACCACGCCGTCGGATTCGACCTCGCGACGCTGCGCGACTCGCAGTCGCACTTGAACACCCCCTGGGGCCGCGGCGAGGCGTAGGCCGGGCGCACGCGAGCGGGGCCCGGGGATCCCGGGCCCCGCTCGCGTCGTCCGCCCTACTTCGACGCGAGGTAGCCGCCGTCGGCGATGATGGTCTGGCCGGTGATGGCGCTCGCGTCGTCGGAGGCCAGGAAGGCGACGACCTTGGCGATCTCGGCGGGCTGCATGAGCCGGCGCTGCGGGATCTGGGACAGCCAGCTCTCCACGGTCTCCGGGCTGTTCGCACCGACCCCGTCGAGGATCGGCGTCGCCGCGTACCCCGGCGCGACGGCGTTCACCCGCACGCCGTGCCCCGCCCACTCGACCGCGAGCGTGCGGGTGGCCGCGACGACACCCGCCTTGGAGGCGTCGTAGCCGACGTGCACCTCCGGGCGCACCCCGGCGAACGCGGCGATCGAGGAGAAGTTGACGACCGCGCCCGAACTCCCGATCAGCGCCGGTCCGAACTCGCGGCAGGCGACGATCGTGCCGAAGAGGTTCACCCCGAGCACGTGCTCCAGGGTCTCGTCCGGGACGGCGATGCTCGCCGACTGCTCCGCGATCCCGGCCGCGTTGACGAGCACATCGACACGGCCGAACCGGGCGAGCACCTGCTGGGCCGCGGCTGCGAGGTCGGCGGACACCGCCACGTCCACCCGCAGTGCGATCGCCTCGGTGCCGGTGCGCTCCTCGATGCGCTCGGCCTGCTCCCGGCCGGCATCGATGTTGACGTCGGCGACCGCGATCCGGAAGCCTCGCGAGGCGAGCTCGTGCGCGACGGCGGCCCCGAGGCCCTGTGCGGCGCCGGTCACCACGGCGACCTTCTGCGTGCTGTTCATGTGATTTCCTCTCGTGTGTGCGATGTTCTCCAGCCGCGGGCCGGATCCCGACCCGGGGTGGTCGTCCCGGCGCGGTCGTCCCGGCGCGAGTCCCGACGGAGGGGTCCGGGCCGCGGGCCGGTCGCCGGCGTACCGCGGCGCAGCGCGATCGATGAGCGGGGCGCGGGCGGCCGCCGGCGGCCGCCGGGCCTGCTCCCGCCGGCGTCGCTGCGGGCGGGAGGGGTTCGACCAGCCATTCACCATGACTGTACATACGTGGACCGCGCTGCGCAAGAGAACCGCGGATTCACCGCTTGACAAGCCACGGATCAGTTGCAAGAGTTTAACTGCAATGAACGCAGGTGTTCACTGAAAGCAATTGATGGTGCAAAGGAGCAACATGGGTAACTCGGCATCTTCCGTCCTCATCACGGGCGCGACCGGAGGCATCGGGCGGGAGACCGCCATCCGCTTCGCGGAGGAGGGCGTTCGGGTCGCGATCGCCGATCTGAGCCAGGAGGCCGTGGACGGCTTCGCGACGGAGCTGCGCGAAGCCCACGAGGGGATCGACGTGCTGCCGCTCGTGCTCGACCAGTCGTCGGAGGAGTCGCTCCGCGAGGGTGTGCGTCGCGTGCGCGAGTGGACCGGCGGCGAGCTGACGAGCCTCGCGCTCGTGGCGGGCACCGTGCAGTCCGAGGGGCTCTCGGTCGTCGACCTGCCGGTCGAGGAGTGGGACCGAGTGCACAACACCAACCTGCGCGGAGTCTTCCTCGCGTCGAAGCACTTCATTCCGCTCATCGCGAGGGACGGGACGGGGTCCATCACCGCGGTCGCCTCGTACTGGGGGCGCGAGGCGCACCCCTTCTACGCGTCGTACTGCACCTCGAAGGCGGGCGTGATCAGCTTCATCCAGGGGCTGGCCCGAGAGCTCGCCGACGAGGGCATCCGGGTGAACGCGGTGGCGCCCGGCAACATCAACACGCGGATGCATCAGAAGGCGCTCACCGACGAGGCCGCGGCGCGCGGCATCGGCTTCGAGGAGATGCGCGACATCGAGTGGGCGAAGATCCCGCTCAAGGTCGCGGGTCCGCCGCGGTCCATCGCCGACGGGGTCTACTTCCTGTCGAGCGCGAACGCGGGCTACATCACCGGCGCCACGCTCGACGTCAACGGCGGCGTGGTGATGACCTGAGCCGGACGACTCGTCGCCGGCCCGATCGGCGTGCGCGGCGACCGTACATCTGCATCGAAGACCGAGGAGGAGAAGGATGGATCTGAAGCTTGCGGGAAAGAAGGTGCTCGTCACGGGCGGCGCCTCGGGAATCGGCGACGCCGTGGTGCGCGCCTTCGCCGCGGAAGGGGCCCACCCCGTCGCGGTGGACATCGACGAGGCGAAGCTGGCGAGCCAGGGCCAGCAGCTGAGCGCGCAGGGACTCGATGCCGGTGCGATCACAGCGGATCTCTCGAGCCTGGCGGGCATCGAGGGGGCGGTCGCGGAGGCGGAGGCCATCTTCGGCGGCGTGCCGGACATCCTGGTGAACAACGTCGGCTCCGGCACCCTGCGCACGCTCGAGGAGACCACGGACGAGCAGTTCCACCGCACCATGGAGCTGAACTTCTTCGCCATGGTCCGGCTGTGCAAGCTCCTCCTCCCCGGCATGCAGGCGAACGGCGGCGGCTCGGTGGTGAACGTCACCTCCGACCTCTCGCGGCAGCCGGAGGACTCGATCACCGACTACGCCGCGTCGAAGGCGGCGGTCGCGTCGGTCTCGAAGTCGCTCTCACGGCTCTATGCGCCGTCGATCCGCCTGAACTGCGTCGCTCCCGGCCCCATCTACACGCCGTTCTGGTCCGACGAGGACTACGGCTGGGTGAAGACCGTCGAGCAGGCCTACGGCAAGGAGGGCATGGACGCGATCCAGGCGCTCATCGACGATCGCGGAATCCCGCTGGGCCGCATCGGAACGCCCGAGGAGGTCGCGAACGCGGTCGTGTTCCTCGCATCGGACGCCTCATCGTTCACGACGGGGGTCACCCTCGGCGTCGACGGCGGCAGCATCCGCTCAATCTTCTGACGAACGGGGACCATCATCATGGACAACATCCAGCGGCGCAGCGCGGAGTACATCTCCGAGCACAACGACACCGTGCACAGCATGTTCTTCTTCAAGATGGAGGAGCTGCGCGACGAGGTCGCCGGCGGCTATCTCGAGTTCGCGAACGAGTTCATCGTGCGCGAGGGCTCGGCCATCGAGCCGCACTCCCACAACAGCGATGAGTTCTACTTCGTGCTGGAGGGGAGCGGCACGATGACGATCGACGGCGAGAGCGCGCTTTTCAGTCAGGGTGAACTCGTGCGCATCCGCCCGCACCAGATCCACTCGCTGGCCGCCGACCGCGGGGGCGATATCAGGTGCTTCTGCTTCGCCATCAGCTACATGCCGGAGGACGAGGTGGGCTTCACCGCCTACCCCGTCGACGGCGGCGAGCCCCATTTCGTGTCGACTCGCTACTGGGGCTGAGGGACGCTCCGCCGTGCTCCCACGGCCGCAGGAGGCGGCCGGGAGCGCGGCGGAGCGGTGCCGAGCGGGCGTCGGGGCGGCGCTGCCGAAGCGTGCCGGAGGCGCCTGGTCCGGGCGCCGTCCGCAGGCCAGCTCCCGAGGGCAATGTTTACCCACTCGTTACACATCACTGATCACTTGTACTGAATGGTGTGTATTGTTACTTAACGAAAGAGATCGCGTTTCGGTCTCGTTTCGCACTGGCAGACCCAACACAAAGGAGTGCACATGCCACAGAAGAAGAGACTCATCGGGGCGGGGATCCTCGTCGCGGGGCTCCTGCTCACCACCGCCTGCAGCGGCGGTGGCGGCGGGAACGGCGGCGGGGAGGCGCCGGCGGCCGACCTCCCCGAGGAGGTGAACCTCCAGGGCGAGACGGTCGTCTCCCTGTTCACCAGCATGAACAACGACTACTACTCGAGCTGGAACGAGGGCGCCGAGCGCGCCGTGGCCGCCTTCAACGGCGAGTACGTCGCGATGACCAACGAGGGCGACCCCGCCACCCAGATCGCGCAGTTCCAGCAGCAGGTCGACGCCGGCGTGCGCATGATCTTCGTGACCGCTCCCGACCCCTCGAGCGTCGGCGAGATGGCGCGCATCGCCAATGAGAACGACGTGTGCTTCGTGAACACCTGGGAGTCGGACTTCTGGGATTCGCCCTTCAACTACGGCGACAACTACACCGCCTACCACTCGCCGGATTCGGAGCAGAGCGCGTACGAGCTCGCGAAGGCCCTGTTCGAGGAGATGGGCGGCGAGGGCAACTTCGTGCACCTGACGGGTCATCCGGGCGCCACCCCCGACTTCCAGCGCACCAACGGCGTGGACCGTGCGCTCGAGGAGTACCCCGACATCACGCTCGTCGACCGTCAGCCCGGCGAGTGGAACCGCGACGACGCGCGCAACGCCATGGCCGGCATCATCAATCGGCACGGCACCGACATCGACGGCGTCTTCGGTCAGAACGACGACGTGGGGATCGGCGCGCTGAACGCCCTCACGGAGGCCGGCGTGACCGATGTGCCGATCACGGGCATGGACGGCAACCAGGGCACCATGGAGCTCATCCAGTCGGGCGAGTTCTTCGGCGTGGCCTCCTCGCTGCCGCAGTGGCAGGCGGGATTCTCGTTCGTCCGGGCGCTCGACGCCTGCGTCAGCGGCGAGGCTCCCGACCCGCTGAACCGCCAGCTGTGGACCGGCGCCATGGTCGTCACCGCGGACAACGTGGACGAGTACATCGACACCTACACCGGCGGCAACGACCCCTACGACTGGGTCAAGATGAGCCGGGTGGCGCATCCGGACGACTGGGATCCGCAGAACTCCGTCAAGGTGATCGACATGGAGAAGATGTGGTCGTGGGCCGACCAGCCCGCCGGCTTCGAGCTCCCGCAGCCCTACGCGGACGCGGTCGGCGACATGGACGCCACCAACGCCGAGTGGGACGAGCACTGGAAGGAGCTCCGCCGCTAGCGGCGGGCCGATCCGGTACCGCAAGAGCAGCCCGGGTCGCGCGGCCGGCCGGCGCCGTCAGAGCCGCGCCGGCCGCGCGACCCGAGCGATCCCGAATCCCATCCGAAGGGCACACACCACCATGTCAGCTACTCAGGCCATCACCATCGGGCGTGCGGAGAGACGAGAGACGTTGAAGTCGGTCGGCCTTCCCCTGGTGGCCATCGTCTTCCTCATCATCCTCTTCTCGGTGCTCAGCCCCACCTTCCTGCAGCCGAGCACCTTCCTGACGATCCTCCGGGAGTCGTCGGTCCTCCTCGTCGTCGCCGTCGGCATGACCCTCGTGATCATCCAGGGCAGCATCGACCTCTCCGTGGGAGCCACGGTCACCCTTGCGGGCCTGGTCGCCGCGACGGTCACCAAGGAGACGGAGAGCGTCTTCCTCGCACTGCTCGCGGCGCTCGGAGTGGGTCTGCTCGTCGGATTCGTCAACGGCGCGATCTTCGCCTACGGCAAGGTGCCGAGCTTCCTCGTCACCCTGGGCATGTCGATGGCCGTCGGCGGCGTCGGCACCTGGCTCGTCCAGGGGCGGCCGGTGCAGGTGTCGGACCAGGCGCTCCGATGGGTCGCCCAGGGGCAGCTGCTGGTGGTGCTCCCGAACCTGGTGCTCTGGGCGGTCATCGTCTGGCTCATCTTCACCTTCATCAGCATGAAGACCCGCTTCGGCCGGTACGCGTTCGCGATCGGCGGCGCCGAAGCCGTCAGCGCACTCGCGGGGATCCCGAACCGCCGCGTGAAGCTGTGGGCGCTCACCATCGCGGGACTCTGCGCCGCCATCGCCGGCGTCCTGCTGACGTCCCGCATCGGCTCGGCCACTCCGGGCATGGGCGACGCGCTCACCCTCAACTCGATCGCGGCGGTGGTCATGGGCGGCACGGCCATCACGGGCGGCGTGGGCGGCGTGCAGCGCACGGTGCTCGGCGTGCTCGTGATCACCACGCTCACCGTCGGTCTCAACTCGCTCGGCGTCATGCCCTACATGCAGCTGATCATCCAGGGCCTGGTCGTCGTCGCCGCCGTGGCGCTCACCCTCGACCGCTCGAAGCTCACCGTCATCAAGTAGTCCCGAATCGAGACGATCATGGAACACACCCCCATCCTGGTGGCACGCGGGCTCGACAAGCGCTTCGGCCCGGTCCACGCCAACAAGTCGGTGGATCTCGACATCCGCGTCGGCGAGGTCCTCGGCCTGGTCGGCGAGAACGGGGCGGGCAAGTCGACGCTGCTCTCCATGCTGAGCGGCACGCTGCAGCGCGACTCCGGCACCCTGACCCTCAACGGCCGGGAGGTGGCCTTCAGCAGTTACTACCAGTCCGCGCTGAGCGGGGTGTTCCGCGTGTACCAGCATCAGGCGCTGGTGCCCAACATCACGGTCGCGGAGAACGTGTTCCTCGCACAGGAGAAGCGCTTCGCGACGGTGGGGGTGCTGAGCCGCCGCGAGATGGTGCGGAGGACCCGGGAGATCTTCGACGAGTTCGACGTGACGCTCGACCCGACGTCCGTGCTCAGCCGCCTGAGCTTCGCGGAGCGTCAGGTCGTCGAGATCGTGCGATGCCTCGCGCAGGCCCGCCTGCTCGGGATCGAGCACCCGGTGATCCTGCTCGACGAGCCCACGAGCGCGCTCACGCGCGGGCAGATCGAGTTCTTCTTCGCCTTCGTGAACCGGATCAAGGATCACGCGGCGCAGGTGTTCGTATCGCACCGCCTGGAGGAGATCGTGAGCCTGTGCGATCGGCTCGTCGTGCTGAAGGACGGCGAGAAGGTGGCCGAGAACGACGACCCGCGGTCGCTGAGCGAGGGCGAGATCCACTCGATGATGGTGGGTCGCACGATCGCCATGCACAAGCGCGAGCGCCGCGGCCAGGACGAGCTCCACGCCGCCGTGCGGGAGCCGGTGCTGTCGCTCGAGGGGCTGTCGAGTCCCACCTTCCGGGACGTCTCGCTGACGGTCGCCCGGGGAGAGGTCGTCGGCATCGCCGGCGTCGTGGGCTCGGGGAAGTCCCACCTCGGCCGGGCCATCTTCGAGCTCGGGGCGGGGTGCACCGGCGAGATCCGGATCGAGGGCAAGGTCCCCAGGGCCACCGGACCCCGGCAGGGCATCCGCATGTCCGTCGGGTACGTGCCGACCGAGCGGCATCGGGAGGGGCTCGTGCTGAGCCTCTCCGTCGCCCAGAACCACTCGCTGCCGTACGTGGGAGCCGCGATCGCGCCCTCCCCCGTGATCGACGGGAGGAAGGAGCGCGCCGAGGCGAACGCCGCGATCGAGCAGCTGAGCATCAAGACCCCGAGCGCCAACACGCTGATCCGCAATCTGAGCGGCGGCAACCAGCAGAAGGTCATCCTCGCCCGGTGGCTCACGCTCGGCTCGCGGCTGCTCGTGCTGGACAACCCGACGAACGGCGTCGACGTCGGCGCCAAGGGCGAGATCTACGCGATCCTGGACCGGATCACCGCGACAGGGGTGTCGGTGGTGCTGATCAGCGACGACCTGCCCGAGCTCATCACGATGTCGGATCGGATCCTCGTCATGCGCGACGGAATGATCAGGGCCGAGCACGTCGTCGACCCCGACGACCCCCCGGCAGAGGTCGACCTGGTCGCAGAGATGGTCTGAGGGCCGCGCCCTCCGAGGAACACAGGAGCTCATCGTGGAGTATCGCCCGTTCGGCAGCACCGGTTTCGAGGTGTCGGCCGTCAGCTTCGGAACGGCGCCGTTCGGCCAGCTGTTCGGCCCCGTGTCCTTCGAGCAGGGGCGCGAGGCGCTCTTCCGGGCGATCGATCTCGGCATGAACCTGGTCGACACCTCGTCCTACTACGGCGACGCCGAAGAGCGCCTCGGCCGGGTCGCCGGGGAACTCCCCGACGATGTCTGGCTGGCGACGAAGGCCGGTCGGCTGGGGTGGAGCGAGTTCGATTTCTCGCCGGCCGGCATCCGCAAGAGCCTCGAGCGGAGCCTCGCGCTGCTGCGGCGCGATCAGGTCGACCTGTTCCAGCTGCACGACATCGACTTCGTGCGACTGGGGCCGATCTTCGACGACTCGGTCGCCGAACTGCTGCAGCTGCGCGACGAGGGCAAGTGCCGGTTCATCGGCATGACCTGCTATTCGCTGCCCACCACCCGCCGGGTGCTGCTGGAAGCCCCCGTCGACGTGGCGCTCAACTATGCGCACGGCACGCTGCTGGACGACTCCCTGACCACGGAGCTGGCTCCGGTCGCCGCCGAGAAGGGCATCGGCCTGATGAACGCGGCCGCGGTCTCGCTCGGCCTGCTCGTGCCCGCGGTTCTGGAGAAGACCGAGCACAACATCGCGTCCGACGCGTCGCTCGCGGCGGCCCGGCGCATGGCCCGGGCGGCCGCAGACGCCGGCGTCGACATCGCTTTCCTGGCCAACCAGTACGCCCTGCAGCGCGTGGACTGCGCCACGACCGTCATCGGATCGACGAGCGCGAAGCACATCGAAGAGGCCGCGCGGGCACTCGAGGCGCCGATCGAGGAGGAGATCCTGGAGACCCTGCTGCGCCATCGTCTGCCGCTCGCCGATCAGCAGTGGTCGGTGGGGCTGCCGGAGAACGAGGACTGGTACTGGCTCGAGGGGTCCTAGGCCCGGCCGGGCGCCCGCACGCCCGTGCAGTACACCGCGAAGAGCTCGTCCGCGACCTGCTCGTGGCTGAGATCCCGGCCGGGGCGGTACCACTGGTACGCCCAGTTGCACATGCCGAAGAGCGCGAAGGCGGCGATCCTCGGGTGCGCCGCCGCGAGAGCGCCGGAGGCGATTCCGCGCTCGATGCGATCGAGGACGATCGCCTCGTAGCGGTCGCGCTTGGCGACCGCTACGGCTCGCAGGTCTCCGGGGAGTTCGCGGTAGTACTCGAAGAACACCCGCACGTGGTCCGACTTCGTCTCCATCAGGAGGAGGATGTCCCGGAACACGCCTCGGAGGAAGTCCTCGGGCGACAGCTCGGCGGGGCGGTCCGCCGCCCGGCGGAGCAGATCCTCGATCCACTGGTCGTGGATCTCGAAGAGGATCTCCGGCTTCTTCTGGAAGTAGTGGTAGACGGTGGCCTTGGCGCAGCCCACGCGTTCGGCGATCTGGGTGGTGGATGCGCTGTGGTAGCCGTGCTCGTTGAAGAGCTGCGCGGCCGCGTCGATGATCGCGTTGCGGCGCTGCACTCCGCCCGGGGTGAGCGCGTTGTCCAACCGAGCCATGCGGCGGGTCCTTCCTGAGCGGACGTCGGGAGGACGTCGGGGCGAGCGGCGGCCGGCCCCGCGGGGCCGGCCGATGCTTCATCGTGTCGCCTTCTCCGAGGGGAGTCAAGCTCGTGGGGCGTGCGGGATCGCCGGGCGGCGCGGCCGATCGGCCAGCCGACCGACCAGCTGGCCGGTCGGTGACTCCCGGAAAGTCCTGATGATCGCGGAAAACAGAGTCCCAAGCGTTAAGTTAAAATTAACGATGTGCAACGGAGTTCGAAATCTTCCGGCGTGAAATACGCCCGAAAAAGATTGTTGACCGGGTGTTTACAACCGAGCTGAGCTGTGCCAGGCTGTGGAGCGGACCGTTTAGCAGGAGCTTACTGCGCGGCGCGAGCGGGGCGGATCGTCCCGGCATCCGCCACGATTCCCGCGGTGGTTCGACCCGATTCCCCAACGACGAGGAGTGATCCGAGGATGACTGAACAGCGAGTGGTGCTGGTGACGGGAGCGGCCGGCGGCATGGGCCGCGAGGTGGCGGCGCGATACGCGGCCCGGGGCGACCGGTTGGTCCTCGTGGATCTCTCGGAGGAGGGCCTGGAGCGGGCCGCCGAGGAGCTCCGATCGGAGTGGCCGGGCATCGAGCTGCTCCTGGTGCCGGGCGACGTCTCGCAGCCCGCCTCGGTGCGCGAGCTGGCCGATCGGGTGCGGGAGTGGTCGGGGCGCGTGGACGTGCTCGCCCTGATCGCCGGCGTGCTGCAGCGCGCGAACAAGGTGATCGATATCGACATCGAGGAGTGGGACTTCGTCAACAACGTCAATGTCCGCGGCGTGTTCCTCATGGCCAAGCACCTCGTGCCGCTGATGCCGAGGGGCGGCGGATCCAGCATCGTGACGATCGCCTCCTGGTACGGCCACTCGGGTCACGGCTACTTCGCCGCCTACTGCGCGTCGAAGGCCGGAGTGATCAGCCTCACGCAGAGCCTGGCGGACGAGCTGGCCGAGGACGGGATCCGGGTGAACACCGTGTGCCCGGGCAACATCGATACCCAGATGCACCGCAACGCCCTGCAGGCCGAGGCCGACGCGCGCGGAATCACCTTCGAGGAGATGAAGGACATCGAGTGGGCGAAGATCCCGCTCGGGATCGCGGGCCCTCCGGGCTCCATCGCCGACGCCGTCGAGTTCCTCTCCTCCGAGAAGGCGGGCTACATCACCGGGGCCTCGATCGACGTCAACGGCGGCGTGCTCTTCCACTGACCGCACCCGAGGGCGCCGGACCGCGGGCGATGCGCGCGGACGGCCGAGATCCAGCAAACGAACGACGAAGGAGTGACGACATGCGTGCTGCGGTGTACCACGGCAAGACAGACATCCGCGTGGAACAGGTGGCCGAGCCGAACGCCCTCGGCAGCCGGGACGCGCTGCTGAGGCCGTTCTACTGCGGGATCTGCGGCACCGACCTGCACGAGTACGCCGCCGGACCCATCGTGATCCCCACCGAGGCCCACCCCCTCACCGGCGCGAGCGCGCCCCAGATCCTCGGTCACGAGTTCTCGGCGGAGGTCGTCGAGGTCGGTTCGGAGGTGACCCACCTCCGAGCCGGTGACCGGGTATCGGTCATGCCGATCCTCGCGTGCGACGAGTGCTTCTACTGCAGGCGGGGCCAGAACCACCTGTGCGAGCGGATGGCCTGCGTCGGCCTGAGCCACGAGTGGGGCGGCATCGCCGAGCTCGCCGTCGTGCCGGCGCGGGCCGCCTACCGGCTGCCCGAGGGGATGAGCGAGGTGCAGGGCGCGCTGGTCGAGCCCACCGCGGTCGCCGCCTACGGGGTCGACACCGCGAACGTGCGCCCCGGCGATCGCGTGCTCATCACCGGCACGGGCCCCATCGGCACCCTCGCGGCGATCTACGCCTCGGCGCTGGGGGCCGACGTGATCATGTCCGAGCCCAATGCGAGCCGCCGCGCGCTCGCCGCATCGCTCGACATCGGCGAGGTGCTCGACCCGACCCGGACCGATGTCGTCGACCACGTGCGGGGGCTGACCGGCGGACGCGGCGTCGACGCCGCCGTCGAGTGCTCCGGCAATGCGCGTGCGCTCGAGGCGGCGTTCGGCGCTGTGCGCTCCCGGGGCACGATCACGCAGACCGGGCTCTTCACCGGGCCGGCGCAGATCGACCCCATGCAGGTCTCCCTGCGGGAGCTCACCTACAACGGGACCTGGTGCTACCCGCTCACCGACTGGCCGCGGATCATCGACGTGATCAGCCGCCTCGAGCTGCCCGTCGAGCGCGTCGTCACGGCGATCTCCGGCATCGATGGCATCACCGAGGCGTTCGACACGCTGCTCTCCCCGACGGGCGACGAGGTCAAGCTCCTCGTCAACGCCCGGGCGTGACGCGGTCGGCAGCGGGAGCGGGCATGGGACTGCAGGCGGAGGCGGATGAGGCGCGAGCGCGTCTGAGCCGCGATCAGCTCGTCGAGGGGTTCCGGCGCATGGTGCGGATCCGCGCCTTCGAGCAGCGCGTCTCGAAGGACTACGCCTCCGGACGCATTCCGGGCTTCGTGCACGTCTCGCTGGGGCAGGAGGCGGTGGCGGTCGGGGGCTGCTCTCCGCTCGCGAGGCGGGACATGATCACCTCCAACCATCGCGGACACGGGCACTGCCTGGCGAAGGGGCTGGACCCGCTGAGCATGTTCGCGGAGCTCTACGGGCGCGACGGGGGCACCGTGCGGGGCCGGGGAGGCTCGATGCACATCGCCGACCCGGAGCTCGGCATCCTCGGGGCCAACGGGATCGTGGGCGCCGGCCTGCCCATCGCCGCCGGGGCGGGTCTCGCCGCGAAGCAGGCGGGGGAGGGGCGGGTGGTCGTCTCGTTCTTCGGCGACGGGACGGTGGCGCAGGGGCTCTTCCACGAGGCGGTGAACCTCGCGTCGCTCTGGTCGCTGCCGGTGGTCTTCCTCTGCGAGAACAACGGCTACGCGGAGTTCACCGCGGCCGCGGACGGTCACCCCGCCACCCTCGAGGAGCGCGCGGCGGGGTACCGGGTGCCCTACCTCGCCGCGAACGGCGTCGATCTGGCCGCGATGATGGGGGCGATGCAGGCGGCGACCGACCACGCCAGAGCGCACGGCCCGGTGATCGTGGAGGCCTTCACGGTGCGCTGGCACGGCCACTACGAGGGCGATCAGCAGCAGTACCGCGCCGCCGACGATCTCAGGCAGGGGCTCGACACCGACTGCATCGAGGTCGCCCGCCGCAGCCTGGTGCGCGCCGACGTGAGCCCCTCCGTGCTCGGCGCCGTGGAGGCGGAGGAGATCGAGGCGGTGTCCGAGGCCGCGCAGCGGGCGTTCGATCTGCCCGATCCCGACCTCTCCACGGTGGGGGACTACGTGCTGGCCGCCCGTCCGAGCCCGGTCCCGGAATCGGAGCCGGTCGGCGAGCCGATGAAGTACATGGCCGCCATCCGGCAGGCGATCCACGACGAACTCGAGCGGGATCCCCGCGCGGTGTTCGCGGGCATCGACGTCGCGGCGGGCGGCGGGGTCTTCGCGGTCTCGCGCGGTCTCGCCGAGGCCTTCCCGGAGCGGGTGCTCGACACCCCGATCTCCGAGTCCGCGATCCTCGGCCTGGCCGTCGGCGGTGCCATGGCCGGACTGCGACCGCTCGTCGAGATCATGTACCTCGACTTCATCGGCGTCGCCTTCGACCAGGTGCTCAATCAGGCCGCCAAGCTGCACTTCATGACCGCGGGCCGGGCGCAGATGGGGCTGACCATCCGCACTCAGTTCGGCGCCGGCCGATCGGCCGGAAGCCAGCACTCCCAGAGCCTCGAGGCGCTGCTCGCGCACATCCCCGGGCTCACGGTCGTGATGCCGGCGACCGCGGCCGACGCCTACGGGCTGCTGCGCAGCGCGATGCAGGATCCGAACCCGGTGATCTTCATCGAGAACCGCATGCTCTACGGCCGCCGGTCGCCGGCACCCGAGCCCGGGGCGCTGGTGCCCATCGGCAGGGCGAGGATCGCGCGGCCCGGGGACCGGGTGACGGTCGTGTCGTACTCGCGCATGGTGCTGGAGTGCGAAGCCGTGGCCGAGCGGCTCGCGGCGGAGGGGATCGGGGTCGAGGTGGTCGACCTGCGCACGATCGCGCCCTGGGATCGCGAGACGGTGCTCGCCTCGGTGGAGAAGACGAACCGGCTGGTCGTGGTGCACGAGGCGGTGACGGATTTCGGCGTGGGGGCGGAGATCGTGGCGACCGTGGCGAAGGACGGCTTCTGGTTCCTCGACGCGCCGATCGAGCGGGTGGGCGCACGGTTCCAGCCCGCGCCCTACGCGCCGGGACTCGAGCAGGAGTGGCTGCCCGGGCACGAGGACATCGCGGCCGCGATCCGCAGGACAGTGAGCATCTGAAGATGCGGCCCGGCACCCGGTGGAGGAATCGATGATCGAGGCGACGTGGAGACAGCCGCGGACCTTTCCGAGTGCGCTCGCGCAGCGCCGGACGCTCGCGGAGTGCTTGCGCGATGACATCGCGAGCAGCCCGGAGCGGGTCGCGGTGGTCGACGGCTCGACGACCCTGACCGCAGCCCGGCTCGGTGCGGAGTGCGCCGAGTGGCAGCGGAGGTTCGAACGGGCCGGGGTCGGACCCGGCGGCGTCGTGGCCGTGCAACTGCCCAACTGGTGGGAGGCGGTCGCCGTCGTCTTCGCGGCGTGGGGCCTCGGCGCCGTGGTCAATCTGCTGACGCCGATCTATCGTGCGCGCGATCTCCGGGTGCTCTTCGAGATGCGGGCGCCGGACGCGGTCGTGGCGCCCGCGTCCTACCGCGGCACCGACTTCGCGGCGATGCTGCGGGGCGTGGTGGACGATTGCGGGATCGCCGCCGAGGTGTTCCCGGTGCGCGATCCCGCGGCGAGGGCCGGCGCGGGCGAGGCCGCATCCGACGACGGGGCTCCCGGCTTCATCGCGCGACCGGTCTCGCCGGACGACGTCTGCATGCTCATGTACACCTCGGGCACGACGGGCCGTCCCAAGGGCGTGCTGCACACGAGCCGCTCGCTGCTGGTCGAGGCGGCCTCGATCGCCGAGGTGTTCGGGGTCAGCGGGGGCAGCGTCTTCATGCCCTCGCCGCTGACCCACATCACCGGCCTGCTCTACGGCGTGCTCATGCCGGTCATCACCGAGAGCCGCGTCGTACTGCTCGACCGGTGGGACGCGAACAGCGCTCGGGACCTCATCGAGCGCCACGGCTGCGAGATGACGGTCGCGGCGACGCCGTTCCTGCGCGGCCTCACCGACGCCTACCGCGCGGCGGGGGCGAGGAGCGCGCTCCGCACCTTCGTCTGCGGCGGCGCGGACATCCCTCCGTCGCTCATCCGGGAGGCCGAGGCGGTGCTGGGGACGACGGTCTCGCGCACCTACGGGTCGACCGAGTTCCCGACCCTCTGCGCGGTGCATCCCGGCGCCGACCCCGCCGTGCGCGCCGTCACCGACGGGACCCTCATCGGCGACGCCGAGGCCAGGCTCTCGGGCGGCGGGGACGGAGCGCCGGGGGAACTCGAAGTGGCGGGGCCCGAGATGTTCTCCGGGTATCTCGATCCTGCCGACAACCGGCACGCGACGACGCCCGACGGGTGGTTCCGGACCGGCGACCTCGCGACCATCGACGCGCAGGGCAATCTCACGATCGTCGGCCGGGTGAAGGATCTCATCATCCGCGGCGGCGAGAACATCAGCGCGAAAGAGGTGGAGGATCTGCTGATCCAGCTGCCCGAGGTGAGCGAGGTCGCGATCGTCGGGTTCCCGGACGAGCTGATGGGCGAGCGCGTGTGCGCCGTCGTCGTGAGCGCGGGGCCGGGCCTCCGGCTGTCCGCCCTCGTCGCGGCGCTGCGGGATTCCGGAGTGGCGATGCAGAAGATCCCGGAGGCGCTGATGGTCGTCGAGCAGTTGCCGAAGACGGCATCGGGCAAGGTGCAGAAGTTCGAGCTGCGGGCCCGGGTCAGGGCCGGTATCGCGGACGGGGCCGTGGAGCTGCGCGACGGGATCGACGCGTCCCGACTCATCCGCGAGGCGACGGGGGATCTGCGGCGAATAATAAACCGACCGGCTGGCCGGTTGAATGATGACGACATCGAACGAGAGGATGCATGATGCGGCGAGATATCGAGTTCCGGAGCGAGGGGACCACCGTTCGCGGGTGGCTCTACACCCCCGAGGAGGGCGAGGGGCCCTTCCCCACCATCGTGATGGCCGGCGGCTGGTGCTATGTGAAGGAGATCGTGCAGCCCCACTACGCCGAGATGTTCGCCGAGCACGGTTTCGCCGCCGTGCTGTTCGACTACCGCAACTTCGGCGACAGCGACGGCGAGCGCCGCCAGCACATCGATCCCCGCATGCAGATCGAGGACTACCGCAACGCCATCAGCTTCGCGGAGAGCCTCGAGGAGGTCGACTCCGAGCGCATCGGCGCCTGGGGCCTCTCCTACAGCGGCGGGCACTCGCTCATCCTCGCCGCGATCGACTCGCGCGTGAAGTGCGCGGTCTCGCAGATCCCCGTCATCGACGGGTATCTCAACATGCGCCTCGCCAACGGCACGGTGAACTTCCGCCGTCTCGAGGCGGCGATCCTCGAGGCGCGTCGCAAGCGGTTCGAGACGCACGAGGACACCTTCTTCCCGCACTTCACGCTCGACACCGAGCACGAGATCTCGGCGTGGCCCAACGCGGACGGCTACGAGCTCTTCGAGGGCTTCCGCAAGACGGTCGCGCCGAACTACTCCCTCGACGCCACCGCGGAGTCGGTCGAGCTCCTCATGCAGTACGACGTGCGCCCGTTCACGAAGCGGATCATCGACACCCCGACGCTCGTGATCGTCGCGGAGAACGACGACATCACGCTCTGGGACGAGGCGATGCGCGTCTACAACGAGATCCCGACCGCGAAGAAGCAGCTCGTCGTCATCGACAAGTCCGATCACCTCGCGCTCTACAGCCAGCAGTCGCTGCTGCTGCGGTGCGCGACCGCCGCCACCGAGTGGTTCCTCGAGCGGTTGATGCCGCTCGGACAGCGGGCCTCGGGATGAGCCCGGCGGACACGGCGCGGACCCCCCGGCACGGAGGCGGCCGGTTCGCGGGACAGGTGGCCATCGTCACCGGGGCGAGCCGCGGCATCGGCTTCGCCGCGGCCGAGCGGCTCGTCGGGGAGGGCGCCTCGGTGTGCCTCACCGCCCGCGGCGTCGACGAGCTCGACGAGGCGGTCCGTTCGCTGCCCGCGGGCCGGGCGATCGGTATCGCGGGCAAGGCGGACGATCCCGAGCACCGCCGGGAGGTGCTGGACGCCGTCGCCGGGCGCTGGGGCGGTCTCGACGTGCTGGTCAACGCGGCCGGGGCGAACCCCGCCTACGGTCCGCTCGAGGATCTCGACCTCGGGGCGGCGCGCAAGACGCTCGAGGTCAATCTCCTCGCCCCGCTCGCCTGGACCCAGGAGGCGACGCGGCACCCGGGGCTCGGATTCCGGCGGCGGCGAGGCCGGGTGGTCAACCTCTCATCGTCGACCGCCGCCACCCCCGCCCCGGGCATCGGGTTCTACGGCGTGGCCAAGGCCGCGCTGAGCCACCTCACCCGCACGCTCGCCGCGGAGCTCGGGCCGGACATCCGGGTGAACGCCGTGGCGCCGGCGGTGGTGCGCACGCGCTTCTCCGCCGCGCTCTACGAGGAGCGCGAGGAGCAGGTGGCCGCCGTCTACCCCCTGCGCCGGCTCGGCGCGCCCGAGGACGTCGCCGCCGCCATCGCCTACCTCGCCTCTGCCGACGCCGACTGGGTGACCGGGCGGGTGCTGACCCTCGACGGCGGTCTGGAGACCGTCGGTGGAACCGTCTAGGAGGACCGACATGGGAGAGCCGCTGGAGTGGACGTCCGAGCGCGTCGACGCGCTCAGGGACCGGACGCGCGCGTTCATCCGCGAACAGGTGATTCCGCAGGAGCCGGATCACGGGGAGCACCTCACCGAGGAGCTGCGCCGGCGCCTGCAGTCGCAGGCGTGCGAGGCGGGGGTGTTCGCGCCGCAGGCGCCCCGCGAGTTCGGCGGCCTCGGCCTTCCGATCGAGCACTGGTCGCCGGTCTTCCAGGAGGCGGGATACTCGCCGATCGGCCCCCTGGCGCTGAACTGCATGGCGCCCGACGAGGGCAACATGCACCTGCTCGAGCAGATCGCCTCGCCGGAGCAGCGGCGCCGCTTCCTCGCCCCGCTCGCCACGGGTGAGACGCGATCCTGCTTCGGCATGACCGAACCGCACCCCGGAGCGGGATCCGATCCCGACGCGCTGGCGACCACTGCCGAGCGGGTGGCCGGCGGGTGGCGGATCGACGGCGAGAAGCGCTTCAGCAGCGGCGCGGTCGGGGCGGGGTTCGCGATCGTGATGGCTCGCACCGAGCAGGGGGGCACGTCCGGCGCCACGATGTTCCTGGTCGACATGGACGCCCCCGGCGTGCGCGTGGGGAGACGCCTCCACACCATCGACCGCGCCATCATCGGCGGGCATCCGCACACCCACTTCGACGGCGTGGTGGTGCCCGACGAACAGGTGCTCGGGGCCGTGGGCGAGGGCTTCCGGTACGCGCAGGTGCGATTGGGCCCGGCCCGCCTCACCCACTGCATGCGGTGGCTCGGACTGGCCAGGCGCGCGCACGACACCATGCTCGACCGCGCCGCTCGTCGCGAACTGTTCGGCGAGCGGATCGAGGCGCTCGGGATCGCGCAGGCGCTGATCGCCGATTCCGTGATCGACATCGAGACCTCGGACGCGATCATCGACCGGACGGCGCGGCTGCTCGCCGCGGACGCCCGCGCGGGGACCGCGCTCTCGTCGGTCGCCAAGGTCTTCTGCTCCGAGGCCGTCAATCGCGTGATCGACCGGTCGATCCAGCTGGTCGGCGGTGACGGGGTATCGGAGCACCTCCCGCTCGCGGGCTATCTGAACGAGGTGCGGCCGTTCAGGATCTACGACGGGTCGAGCGAAACGCAGCGGTGGGCCATCGCGCGCCGGGCGTCGCGGCGGCGCGCGCGCGAGGTCGCCGCGGGCGAACCCCGCCGGGACGAGCCGAGCGGGGAGGGCGAGCGGTGACCGGGCGCGGAGGGGACGAGCTGTTCCACGAGCAGCGGATCCGGGACTTCCTCGAAGCCCGCGGGCTCGGCTCCGGGCCGCTGCGCGCCGAACGCATCGGCGAGGGGCAGTCGAACGTCACCTTCCGGGTGCGGCAGGGCGACTCGGATCTGGTGCTGCGGCGCGGGCCGAAACCCCCGCTGCCCCGATCGGCGCACGACATGGTGCGGGAGGCGCGACTGCTGCGGGCGCTCGCCCCGACCGGCCTGCCCGTCGCCGAGGTGCTCGCCATCTGCGAGGACGAGTCGCTGCTGGGCGTGCCGTTCTACGTGATGCCGTACGTGGAGGGGGAGGTGCTGACCGCCGTCGAACCGGGGGGATGGGACGAGCCCGCGGCGCGGCGGGCGGTGGGCGAGGAGATCGTCGACACCCTCGTCGCGCTCCACCGAGTGCCGATCGACGCCGAGCCGCTCGCGAGCTTCGGCCGCCCCGATGGGTATCTCGAGCGACAGCTGCGGCGCTTCGGCGGCCTCTGGGAGGCGAGCGCGCGCCGGCATCTCCCGCTCGTCGCGGAGCTCGGGGCATGGCTCGGCTCCCGGGTTCCCGTCTCCCAGCGGTTCGGCCTCGTGCACGGCGACTATCGGCTGGGCAATCTGATGTGCGCGATGGGCTCAGGAGGGCGACCCGAGGCGGTGCTGGTGCTCGATTGGGAGATGGCGGCACTCGGCGATCCGCTCGCCGACCTGGGCTACCTGCTCGCCACCTGGGCCGAGCCCGGTGCGCCGTCGTCCGTGATGCAGCTCAGCCCGGTCACCGAGCGGCCCGGCTACCCCGCGCGCCACGAGCTCGCCGAGCGCTACGCGCGCGCGACGGGTCTCGACCTCTCGGAGCTCGGGTGGTACCAGGCGCTCGCGCTCTGGAAGGCCGCCATCTTCTGCGAGGCGATCTTCATCCGCTGGCTCGACGGCGAGCGGCCGCAGGACACGGCATTCGGTCCGCTCCTCGAGCGGGGCGTGCCCGACATGCTCGAGCAGGCGCTCGACTACACGCGCACCTCGTAGCGACCTCGAGTCGCAGTTGTGTGCAATGTGGATTAACGCGTATAGTTTTACGCAACACTGATGCGAGCGCCCCGCTCGGCATCGGCGAACCTCTCCGGCGAGTGCCGAGGGCCGTTCGCGCGGTCGCGGGGCGCTTCGCCCACCGATGGCGTTGACAGTCGACGGGAGCCCACTCATGACGGAACCTCTGCGGATCGGTGTGCTCGGGGCGGCGCGCATCAGCGAGCACACGCTGTTCCCTCCGGTGGCGGACATCGGAGGGCGGGTCGTGGCCGTGGCCGCCCGGGACGTCGAGCGGGGACGCTCGTACGCCGAGGCGCACGGCATCGAGCGGGTGGTGGAGAGCTATGCGGCGCTCGTCCGCGATCCCGAGGTCGAGGCGATCTACAATCCGCTGCCGAACGGCCTCCACACGCCGTGGAACCTGGCCGCCATCGAGGCGGGCAAGCATCTGCTCGCCGAGAAGCCCTTCGCCAGCACCGCCGCCGAGGCGCTGCTCGTCCACGAGGCCGCCCGGGCGCGGCCCGAGCTGGTGGTCTTCAACGGCTTCCACTACGGCTACCACCCGGTCTTCCGGCGATTCCTCGAGGTGCTGCGCAGCGGTGAGATCGGCGCGGTCCAGTGGGTCCGCGCGGTGATGACCGTCGACGTGCCGGATCTGCGGGACATCCGCTGGTCCTGGCCGCTGGCGGGCGGCGCGCTGATGGACGTCGGCTGCTACGTCATCGATGCGATCGGCCATGTCGCCCGAGCGCTGGGCGGCGAGGCGACCCTCCGCACCGCCCGGACCGGACACCGGGAGGGCAGCGATCCGCGCGTCGACGCGTGGGCCGAGATGACCTTCGAGCTCCCGGACGGCGTGCACGCCGTCGCTGAGGCGAACCTCATGGGGCCCCGCGACTTCACCCTCACCGCCGTCGGATCGCTGGGGTCGGTGCACCAGGCGAATCTGTCGTATGTGCACACCGATGATCGGCTCATCGTCACGACGGCGGCCGGAACCCGGGTGGAGCATCTCGGTCTCACGAGCAGCTTCACGTACCAGATGCGAGCCTTCCGGGACGCCGTCCGCGCGGGAGGGGACCACCACACGACGACGGCCGCGGCCGTCGAGAACCTGCGCGTCATCGACCGGGCGTACGAGATGGCCGGTCTGCCCCCGCGTCCGTCGGTGGAGAGCTGATGCGCCGCGGCGACGGGAGCGCATCGGCGGGCCGCGGGCGGCGAACGGGGTCCCGGCCGAGGGCCATCGCACAGCAACGAGCAGAGGAGCACTGACCACATGAGCGGAAGACTGAACGGCAAGGTCGCGCTGATCACGGGAGCCGGGAACGGCATGGGCGAGGCCATCGCCCGCATGTTCGCCGGGGAGGGCGCGGTCGTCGCGCTGACCGACATGTCCCCGCGCGGCGCCCAGGTCGCGGAGGACATCCGCCGCACCGGGGCGTCCGCCGAGTTCTGGGAGATGAACACCACCGACGAGGAGGCCGTCGCCGCAGTGTTCGCCGAGGTGTTCGAACGGTTCGGCGCACTCCACGTGCTCATCAACAACGCCGGCATCTCGGGCCCCACGGAGCCCGTCGATCAGGTCGATTTCGCGGACTGGGAGCAGGTGTTCCGGGTGAACGTCGGAGGACCCTTCCTGTGCACCAAGCACGCGATCCCCTACATGCGCCGCACCCCGGGCCAGAAGAGCATCGTCAGCACCTCCTCCGTCTACGGGATGGTCGGGAACGCCGATGTGCCGGTCTACCACACCACGAAGGCGGCCGTGCGCCTCATGGCGAAGACGGACGCGATCGCCTACGCCCCGGAGGACATCCGCGTCAACGCGGTCATGCCGGGAACGATCCTGACGCCGCTGAACCTGCAGAAGGCCGAGGAGACCCCCGGTTACCTCGAGCAGATGCGCGCGGCGCACCCGCTCGGCGTGATCGGCGACCCGGACGACGTGGCCTATGCGATGGTGTATCTCGCCTCCGACGAGTCCAAGTTCGTCACGGGCGCGGAGTTCGTCATCGACGGCGGGTTCACCGCGCAGTAGGCGAAGACCCGGCGGAGCGATTCGAGGAGAGGAAGACACATATGAAAGCACTGCAGTTCCTGGCGGAGAACCGACCCGAGGTCTCGGAGCTCGAGGTGCCGGAGATCGGCGCCGACGAGGTGCTGGTCGCCGCGCGGTCGGTCGGCATCTGCCACTCGGACGTCGAGTTGCTGGAGGGGCGGTACATCATCCCCTTCTCGTACCCGATCATCCCCGGGCACGAGTGGGCCGGCGAGGTCGTCGCCGTGGGCGACCGGGTGACGGGGCTCTCCGTCGGAGACCGCGTGGTGGGGGAGTGCGTGATCGGCGAGGATCACTTCGGCTTCTCGATCAGCGGTGCGCTCGCCGAGTTCTTCGTCGCCCGGCCCGAGTGGCTGCATCGCATCCCCGAGAGCATCGACTACTCCAGCGGCGCCCTCATCGAGACCTTCACCGTCGGCTACAACGCGTTGATGGCGGTGGGCAACATCAATGCGAGCGACACCCTGGTGGTGCTGGGCGCCGGTCCGGTCGGCCTGGTGACCACCGCGGCGGCCCATCACCTCGGCGCCGTGGTCGTGACCGTCGACCCGTCCGAGACGCGCCGTCAGGCCGCGCTCGACCTCGGGGCCGACCACGCGGTCGACCCGGAGGGGGCCGAGGCGCTGCTCGCCCGGATCACGGGCGGGCGGGGTCCGAGCGTGGTGATGGAGGCCAGCGGCCGGCCCGAGGTGATGGCGAACGCCATCCGGCTCGCCGGGCACGGGGCCCGGCTGGGATTCATCGGCATCGACGTGGGCAACGAGGCGCCCGCGCCGCTGGGGCTCATCCAATCGAAGGGTCTGAGGATCGTCGGCACCATCGGCTCGCCCTTCGTGTGGCCCGAGGCGATCCGCTTCCTCGAGCGCACCGGCATCGACCTGTCCCCGCTGGTCACCGAGCGCTTCTCGGTGGACGACGCCATCGAGGCGGTGGCCGCGTCGCGCGACAGCGCGCGCAATCTGAAGGTGCACGTGGAGCTCGGCGCCGCGCTCTGAGCGATGCCGAGGGCCCGTCCAACGGGACGGGCCCTCGGCGAGGTGCGCGCGGGCCGGGACTCGCGGATCAGGGCGCCGAGCGCCGGGTGATCTCGGCCATGGCCGACCAGTCGAGCTGCGAGAGCTCGGGATCCGCGAGCGTATCCTCGAAGATCCGCTGGAGGATCCGGGCCGTGGGCAGGGCCGCGGATACCTCGGCGGCGGCGTTCTGCACCAGGGTCAGATCCTTCAGGCCGAGTTCGACGCTGAAGGCCGGCGGGCTGTAGCTGCGGGACGCGATCATGGGCCCGTATCCCTCGTAGGCCGTTCCGGTGTAGGCGGCATCGGTCAGGATCTCGACGAACGCGGCACCGTCGACGCCGCTGCGCTCCATCAGGTTGAGCGACTCGGCGAGCGCCTGCATGGTGTGGATCAGGTTGTAGTTCACCCCGATCTTGACGAGATTGGCGAGAGCGGGATCCTCGCCCACGCGCCAGACCCGCTTGCCCATGGCCGGGAAGAATTCGTCGGCCCGATCGAGCGCTGCGCCGGAGCCGGCCGCGACGATGTTGAGGCGGCCCGCGGCGGCGAGGTGCGGCCGCCCCAGCACGGGCGCGGCCGCGTAGGCGACGCCGGCCTGCGCGTGGCGGCGGTGGAGCGCTCGGGCCGCGTCGAGGCTCACGGTGGCCATGTTGACGTGCACGGCGCCCGCGGCGGCCTCGAGCGTCTCCGGGCCGAAGACCGCGTCGAGCGCGCGGTCGTTCGAGAGCATGGAGAACGCGATGCCGCTCGAGAGCGCCTCCGCCGGAGTGCCCACGGCGCGGGCGCCGGCCGCGACGAGCGGCTCGAGGGCCGCACGCGACCGGTTCCAGACCAGCACGTCGTGCCCCGCCTCCACGAGGCGGTTCGCCATGCCGGCGCCCATGGTTCCGAGGCCGATGAATCCAACTTGCGACACCTGTGTTCTCCTTTTACTCGAGCTGCGTGTCCGAGGCGCCCGGCCGACGGGTCCTCAGGGGGTGATGAGCGTCTTGATGGCGGGCGGTCTGCCCTCGGACATCGGCCGCAGCGCGCCCTCGACCACATCGGTCAACGGCAGCGGATCCGGTGCGATCCCGCCCCAGCGGCCGCGGCGCTGCGCGATCAGCTGCGCCGCCTCGGGGAAGTCCGTCTCGCGCACCAGCGCGTTCGTGCCGATCAGGCTCAACTCGCGGAGCGTGAGCGCACCGACGTCGATGCTGCGCGGAAGCTTCTGGATGCCCACCGCGACGACGTTCGTGCCCATCGGGGCGATCTCGAGCGCGAGCCGCAGACCCGGTTCGGATCCGCTGACCTCGAAGTACACCGGGACCCCGTCGGCGAACTGGGCCGCGATCCGGTCGGTGGAGTCGTCGGCGCCGGCGAGGATGGTGACCCCGGCCCCGAGACCGGCCGCGATCTCGAGGCGCTCTGACGAGAGGTCGACGGCCACGACGCGGGCCCCGGCCTGCACGAGGGCATGGATGAGGAATGCGCCGATGCCGCCGACGCCCTGCACCACGGCGACGTCGCCCGCCGACACCCCCGAGCGCTTCATGGCGTGCACGGCGATGGCCATCGGCTGCACGAGCGCGGCCTCGATCTCGTCGAGGCCGAGGGCGCCGGCGTCCACGCAGCTGCCCACGGGCGTCGACACGTACTTCGCGAGCGCGCCGTCCCGGTGCAGGCCGACCGAGGCGTATCGCCGGCAGAGATTGGAGCGGCCGCTCCGGCACTGCGGGCACTCGCCGCAGGGCATGGAGCCGCAGGAGGCGACGAGCCGGCCGAGCCAGACCGGGTCGACGTCCTCGCCGACAGCCACCACTCGGCCGGCGAACTCGTGACCGATGATCATCGGCCCGACGTGGCCCGTGACTCGGTGCGGCGCCTCGAGGGGGAACAGCTGGGCGCCGTGAGCCCACTCGGCCGCGTCGGTGCCGCACACGCCGACCGCGGTGACCTCGAGGAGGAGCTCGCCCGGCCGGGCGGCGGGGACCGGGACCTCTTCGATGCGGAGGTCCTGCGTGCCGTGCATGACTGCCGCCTGCATGGTCCGGACCGGGGTCTGCGTGGTCATCGACTCTCCTTCGGGTCTGTGATGCGGGATATCCGGTCTCGCGCGTTCCGCGAGACCTACAGCGGGTTGGCGACGATCAGATCGTCGGCGGGGTAGCGGGTGATGACGACGGGGCCGTCGTCCGTGACGACGACCTCCTCCTCGATGCGTGCGGCGGAGTATCCGTCCGACGCGGGGCAGTAGGTCTCCACGGCGAAGACCATGCCGCTCTTGATCTCGACGGGCTCGCGGTAGCTGTTGAGCCGCGAGATGATCGGGCGCTCGTGCAGGCCGAGGCCGAGGCCGTGGCAGAACTGCAGGCCGAAGGCCGAGAGCTCGTCGTCGAAGCCGAGCGACTCCGCAGTCGGGAAGAGCGAGGCGATCTCATCGGAGCCGATGCCCGGCTTGATGGCGTCGATGGCGTTGTCCATCCACTCGCGCGCCTGGCTGTACGCCGATCGTTGCGCACCGGTGGCGCGTCCCACGTTGAACGTGCGGTAGTAGCACGTCCGATACCCGTTGAAGGAGTGGATGATGTCGAAGAACGCCTGGTCTCCCGGACGGATGATGCGATCCGTGAAGTTGTGGGGGTGGGGATTGCAGCGCTCGCCCGAGATGGCGTTGACCGCTTCGACCTGGTCCGAGCCGTACTCGTACAGCTTCTTGGCCGCGAGCGCCACGATCTCGCTCTCGCGCACCCCCGGCTTCAGCGATTCGACGATCTCCGCGTAGACGCCGTCCACCATGGCCGCGGCCTGGTTCATGAGCATGATCTCGTCCTGGCTCTTGATCTCACGGGCGTCGAGCATGTGCTGCTGCGCGTCGACGATCGAGAGACCCTGCCGCTGCATCTCGAAGAGGAACGGGGGCTCGACGATGTCGACGCCGACGGGTGCGTTCTGCAGGCCGAGGTCGGTGAGGATGCCCTTGATCTGCGTGACGGCGTCGGCCATCAGGCCCGCGGACGGTGCGACCGCTCCGCGGAAACCGAGGAAACCGGGATGGTTGTGCTCGTGCCGCAGCCACGGGGAGAAGAGCTGATGGTGCTTCACGGCCGACCCGAAGTCCCACAGGTGCGGCTCGCCGCCGCGGGTGAGCAGCGCGTAGCGGATCATCTTGTCGCCGAGCGCGCCTCCCACCCAGGACTGCGTGGTGTAGCGGATGTTGTAGAAGTCGAAGAGCAGGAACGCCCCGCACTCGCTCGCATCGAGGGCGGCCTGGGCGCGCTCGATGCGGTACGAGCGCAGGCGGCCGAAGTCGACGCGGGTCTCGTAGTCCACGCCCATCTGCCCGGGCGTGAGGAGCGGACGCTGCGACGGTCGTGCCTCGGTCATGGTGCAGCCCTCCTTCGTCGTCGTGGTCGGGGATCACCGGGAGCGGGGGGATCCGGTGCTCTCGGGCCGGCTCGGCAGGATGCCGGCCGCGCGATAGCGATCGAAGGCGTGCAGGAAGCTCTCGACCGTCACGCGATTGCCGTGGAAGCCGCGCTCGCGGCTCCGGCGCATGTCCGCGAAGCACTCGATCGGGCGGAGCAGGTCGCTGTCGGTGTGCCACCACGACGCGAGTCGGCCGAGATCCGGCTCGGCGAGGCCGTGCTCCTCCACGATCGCGGGCCAGGCGGGCTCGAGCTCGCCCACGTGGCTCTCGAGGGGGCGGTCCGAGCCGTCGTGGCCCTCCCACGGCACCCCGAAGTGCTCCGCGATCCGGGGCCACATCCAGCGCCACCGGAACACATCGCCGTTGCTGATGTTGAAGGCCGTGTTCGCGGCCTCGGGGGTCACCGCGGCCCAGACCATCTGCTCGGCGAGGAGATCCGCGTCGGTGACGTCGGTCACTCCGTTCCACTGGACCTCGGACCCGGGGAACACGAAGGGCGCCCCGGTGGCGCGGCAGAGCTCGGCGTACACGCCGAGCGTCAGCGCCATGTTCATCGCGTTGCCCGTGGCGAAGCCGATCACGGTGTGGGAGCGGTGCGTGCTCCAGGTGAATCCCTGTCGCTCGGCCGCGGCGAACAGCGCGTCCTCCTGGGCGTAGTAGAAGTTCGGGATGTCGATCCGCGGCTCGTCCTCGTGGAAGGGGGTGTCGGCGGACGCGCCCTGGGCATAGGCCTCGAAGGGGCCGAGATAGTGCTTGAGTCCGGTCATGAGCGAGACGTGCCGCACGGACCCGGCCGGCTCGATGGCCCGCAGGAGGTGCTCCATCGCGCTGCGGTTGACCCTGATGTTCTCGGCCTCGGTGTCCATGCGCATCCAGGTGGTGACGAACACGGCCTCGGGGCGCAGCCCCGCGAGCTCCGAGAGCGTCTCGGGGCGCAGGAGGTCGGCCTGGACCGGGGTGACTCCGTCGAGCGGGAAGGCGGAGCGGTTGAGACCCCAGACGTCCCACCCCCGGGCGACGAGTTCGCGGCAGACGGCCTGGCCCGAGATGCCGCTGGCCCCGACGACGAGTGCCCGGGGGCGCTCCACCTGCGCGTTCATGTGTGGTCTCCTTGCTGTCGCGCGGCCGGTGCGCCGGACCGACGTCGGTCGGAGGATCCGCCCGCGCCTCGAGTGTACATCGTAACTGTACGAAACGATCAATAAAAATAAACATGAGCGCGGGTGCGGAGGGGGCGAGCGGCCTCCGATCCGGCTCAGGGGCGGGGTGGGGCCCCGAAGATCTCGGGGTGCTTCGCGAGCTGTCTCCGCGTGCGGCGGATGTGGCCGGCGAGCACGCGCTCGGCCTCGTCGAAATCCCCGTCGCGCAGCGCGATGATGAGGATGTTGTGCTCGTCGCACGCGATCCGGCGCTGGCCGGCGGACCAGGTGGCCACGTAGGCCCGGCGGTAGGGGGCCGTGCTGTTCCACAGCTTGGAGATGAGGTCGCCGAGCTGCTGGGTCTCGGCGTGCGCGTACGTCGCGAGGTGGAACTCCCGGTCGAGCTGCAGGAAGCGCTCGACGTCGTCCGCGTGGGCCTCGTCGTCGATCTCCGCGGCGAGGCGTTCGAGCTCGAGGAAGTCCTGCTCGGCGAGCGACGGTGCGCTGTAGCGCAGGAGCAGCGGCTCCAGGCGCTCGCGCATCTGGTAGATCTCCTCGCACTCCGACAGGGTGAGGCTCGAGACCCACGATCCGGAGTTCGCGATCGTGGTGACGAGGCCCTCGTGCACCAGGAGCCGCAGGGCCTCCCGGACCGGCACCCGGCTGGCGCCGAAGCGCTCGGCGACGTCCTCCTGCCGGATCCGCGTGCCCGGGGCGAGCGAGCCGCGGAGGATCTCATCTCGGATGCGCGCCGCGATGCGGGCCCCCGCGTCGCCCTCGCGGGGGCGTGCGGGCGTGCGGGCGGGTGCGGCTGTGCGGGTCATGTGCGTCCTCCGATGAGCGTGCGCCTCCTAGTATTCCGGACGGGCCGGATGCCAGAGCAGCGTCGGGGCGTCGCGCTCGTACGCCTTGCCCTCCGGGTAGCTCACGAGCTCGAACTGCATGCCCCAGGGCGAGCGGAAGTAGATCCATCGCTGCCCCAGGCTCGCGTTGGCGCTCGCGACGGGCTCGCCCATGACGTCGACGCCCTCGGCGCGCAGGTACTCGAGGGCCGCGTCGAAGTCGTCGACGTAGAACGCGAGGTGGTGACCGCCGAGATCGCTGTTGCGCGGCTGCGCGCGCTGCTCGTCGGCGGGATCGTACTCGAAGACCTCGAAGTTCGACCCGAAACCGCAGCGGTAGAAGCCCAGCCGTCGCATCACCGTGCGGGGGTGAACGCCGAGCTGGCGGGTCATCCAGTCGCCCTCCTCGTGCTGGAAGGGGCCGAGCGAGTAGATGCGCTCGCAGCCGAGCACCCGCACGAAGAAGTCGTCCGCCTCGTCGAGATCGGGCACGGTGAACCCGATGTGATCGGTTCCCCGGAGTCCTGGTAGTGGCATTGCGCCTCCTCGGTGATCGTCGAATTGTATTCAATCACGGGATACAGCCTCGTGAATAGATCTGATATCGGATCTGAGCGTTGCAATTGGATCCAATCAATCGTACAGTCTCTCTTGACACCCTCGACACGACGCAACGGAGACGCACATGCCCAAACGCCGCAAGCTGGACACCGGGGTGCCCTGGGTCGAGCTCACGACCACGGCCTCCGATTGGAAGAGCGCAGACCCCGGGCTGCTCGCGACCATGCTGGGCCAGATCCAGCTCATCCGCAGCTTCGAGGAGACGGTGCTGGAGCTCGCGGGAGCCGGGCTCGTGCACGGACCGGCCCACTCGAGCATCGGGCAGGAGGGCGGCGCGGTCGGGTCGATCCTCACGCTGCGCTCCAGCGACGGGGTCAACGGCTCGCACCGCGGCCACCACCAGTTCCTGGCGAAGGCCATCACCCACGTGTCGCGGGGCGGGCTCGACCTGGCCGCGCTCGTCGACGCCGACATGCAGGCCATGCTGCAGCGCACGCTCGCCGAGATCCTCGGGCTCGCGCAGGGATTCTCCGGCGGTCGCGGGGGCTCGATGCACCTGCAGTGGCTGGAGGCCGGAGCGCTCGGCACCAACGCCATCGTCGGCGGCGGGGCCCCGCTGGCCGGCGGCAACGCCTGGGCGCAGCGGTACGCGGGCACCGACGACGTGACGATCAACTACTTCGGCGACGGCTCGAGCCAGATCGGATCGGTGCTCGAGTCCATGAACCTCGCGGCCGTGTGGAAGACCCCGGTCATGTTCTTCATCGAGAACAACCTCTACGCGGTCTCCACCCACGCGAGCGAGGCGAGCGCCGACACGCGGTTCTCGGTGCGGGGCCAGGGCTTCTCGGTGCCGTCGTGGCGGGTCGACGGCATGGATCCCCTCGCGGTGCATCTCGCCACGCAGGAGGCGCTCTACCGGATGCGCGCGGGCGAGGGGCCGGCGATCATCGAGGCCGAGGTCTACCGCTTCTTCCACCAGAACGGTCCCTTCCCCGGGAGTGCGTTCGGGTACCGCACGAAGGACGAGGAGAAGGCCTGGCGCGAGCGGGATCCGCTGCAGCGGGTCGCCTCGCGGATGAGGGAGCTCGGCCACGTCTCGGAGACGGAGGTCGAAGCGGTGCGGGAGCAGGCGAAGCAGGCGATGGCCGACGCGGTGGCGGCCCTCATCGAGGCCGATCCCGAGCGCGAGGGCAAGCGCCGGATCAAGCCCGAGCTGTGGCCGGATCCCGCGGCGGTCGATGCCGGCATCCGCGGCGACGCGAGCGAGCTCGGGTCCTGGGACGCGCGGGAGCCGGCGGACATCGGCGGCGAGTGGCGCGAGGTGAAGTACGGCGATGCCGTCGCGGGCGCGATGGATCGCCGCATGGAGCAGGACGAGCGCATCGTCGTGCTCGGCGAAGACGTGCACAAGCTCGGCGGCGGCACCAACGGCGCCACGAAGGGGCTCGCGCAGAAGTACGGCCCCGAGCGCGTGATCGGCACGCCCATCAGCGAGAACGCGTTCTTCGGGTTCGCGACGGGCGCGGCGCTCGACGGGCGCATCCGCCCGATCGTCGAGTTCATGTATCCCGACTTCATGTGGGTGGCCGCCGACCAGGTCTTCAACCAGGCGGGCAAGGCGCGCCACATGTTCGGCGACAACAACACCGTGCCGCTCGTGCTGCGCACGAAGGTGGCCATGGGCGTCGGCTACGGCTCGCAGCACCTCATGGATCCCGCGGGGATCTTCGCGACGCAGGCCGGCTGGCGGATCGTGGCCGCCTCCAACGCGGCCGACTACATCGGCCTGATGAACGCCGCGCTCGCGCTCGAGGATCCGGTGCTCGTGATCGAGCACGTCGACCTCTACGGGCAGGCCGATCGCGTGCCGGCGGACGAACTCGACTACGTCATTCCGCCCGGGACGGCCGCCGTGCGACGCGAGGGCTCGGAGGTCACGGTGCTGACCTACCTGACGATGGTCGGTCACACGCTCGAGGCCGTCGAGCAGACGGGGATCGACGCCGAGGTGATCGACCTGCGCTGGCTCGACCGGGCCTCGCTCGACTGGGACACGATCGGCGAGAGCATCAGGAAGACCAACGCGGTGCTGATCGTCGAGCAGGGCGCGCGCGGCGCCTCGTACGGCGGATGGCTCGCCGACGAGATCCAGCGCCGCTACTTCGACTGGCTCGATCAGCCGGTCGAGCGGGTCACCGGCGGAGAGGCGAGCCCGAGCATCTCGAAGGTGCTCGAGCGGGCCGCGATCGCCCGCACCGAAGAGGTCGTCGACGGTCTCGAGCGCGTCCGCGCCGCTCTGGGAGGGAGCAACTGATGGCCAGCATCGTACGCATGCCCGAGCTCGTGACGGGCTCCGCCGAAGCCGCGATCGCCGCCTGGCTCGTCGCCGTGGGCGACGAGGTCTCCGCCGGGCAGCCGATCGTGGAGATCGAGACGGAGAAGGCCACCGTCGAATACGAGGCCGAGGGATCGGGCGTGCTCGCCGGCACGCTGCTCGAGGCCGGCACCTCGGTGGAGGTGGGGACGCCCATCGCGGTGCTCGCCACCGGCGGACAGTCGGCCGAGGAGGCGCTCGCGGAGGCCGGCGCGACTGCGGGAGGGGTCTCGGGTGGCGTCTCGGGAGCGAGCGATTCCGGCTCGGCGCAGCCGGATCCCGAGCCCGTTCCGGATCCCGAGCCCGCTCCGTCCTCCGAGTCCGGGGCGGCGCCCGCGGATCCGGGTGCTCCCGCGGCTCCGGGCGAGCGCCGCTTCGCGAGCCCGCTGGTGCGCAAGCTGGTGCGCGAGCGGGGCCTCGACCTCAGCGGGGTGCGCGGCACCGGCCCGAACGGCCGGATCGTGCGTCGCGACCTCGAGGGGCTCGCGGCCGCGCCGGCCGCGGACTCCGCGATCCC